>JAISAK010000369.1 GCA_031266695.1 Treponema sp. | reverse complement strand
TTCGGGCCCGCAGCCCGAAGGATCTCCCATAGTGATTCCTAAAATCGGTTTACCCATAACCGCTCCTTAAATTATCTGCTTATACATAAAATTAACCAGCAGATTCCATGCCAGCCCGGGAGGAAACGACGCAACCTGATGAAATTTCGGAAAAAACAAGGACTCCCAAAGAAGCTGCCTTTGCCGGGTACGACCGGTTTTAGTTAATTATAATTCCTTATATAATAAAGAATTAACGATTGATAAACACAACCGGCCGATTTTTTGGGGATAAAATATCAGGGGCGGGGGAAAACCGAACCCTGCCTGCTTTTTTATTCCTGCGACAATTCAGGTTAACAAAACCCTTTAATAATTGTTTCATTATAAACCAAAAATGTTTCATTTTGAAACGAGTTGTCCCGAAACGGTTTAGTTCCTGTTCTTAACTCTGTCGAGGGCGGCCTTGTCGTCGGCAAGCCGGCGGTTATCGGGGAATTCCCCAAAGCCCTCGGCAAGAATTTTTTCCGCTTCCTCAAAATTTCTTTTGTTAAAGGCCGCCGCAAAACGGTTATGAAAATCCGTTATGCGATTCGAATGATAATTTTGCAGGGCCTGTTCCAGTTCCCGGTTTGATCCGTAGCGCGCAAGGGTATTATTGATGTAGTTAATCGCCGCAAGCCAGTCGCGGCCCGGTGCGGCGGAGAGCAGGGCCGCGGTTTTCAGGATAACAAAGGTTCGCAGTTCTTCGGCTCTTTCGGCGCCGAGCCGCACGCTTCCGTAGGCCGTCTCAATGTCGGCAAGAAGCGCCTCCGCTTCGCCGGCATTTTTTACCCTGGAGGCCCTGCCGAACAGTTCCGTATCCGCAAGCATCGAGTCCAGTTGATTGTACCCCGCGGAATTTAAAACATCCCTGTTCGCGGCAAGAAAATTCTGCGCCTCCTCAACGCGGCCGGCCTTGACCAGTTTTTGAATCCGGTTATTTGCCGCCGCAAAAACAAATTCCTGCCAGCGTTTTTCATCGGGGTAGCGGCCGCCCGCGAAGGCCGCCCAGCGGAGGCAGTCTTCCTCCCTTCCGGACTTCAAAAGGAAGGCGCCGTAATTGAAAAACCGGTTCATCATGTCCCGCCGGGGATCTTCAAAGAAGGGGGCTTCCGAAAAGGAAGCTTCCGAATCCGCGGTTTCCGCCGCCCCGGTATCCGCGTAAGCTCTGCCCAGGAGCAGGGCCGCGCGGTCTACCGCAAGCGGAACGGCTTCGGCAAAACGGTTTTGTCTTTCATGCTCCGAAATTCTGTTCGCGAGAATCAGCGAAACCAGTTCTACCGGCGTAATCCCCGCGCGATCCCGGTAGTTCTTTGCCGGCACATAGACAAAACCCGTCAGCCTGCCGAAGCCGTCGTGAAATTCCCTGCGGTTGCCGGGATCAAAACCATAGGGATTGGTTGTTTCCACATCAACGGTCTCGTCGCCGGCATACACCACGGCAAAGGCGTGATCCCTTGTCATTACGCCGCGCACGTCGAGTCCGGCCGACCGCGCAAGGATCAGATAAAGTACGGCCGACGAAACGCAGTTGTATCTGCCGTTTGACAGGAGGGTATCAACCCGGGTCTGATTCAGGGAATAGGATTTGAGAAATTTTCTGTGCATATAGGCGAGCACGTATTCACCGCGTTCCCGGCTGCCGACGGGAAGATCCGGGTCGGTTCCCAGTTCCGCCGCGGCGTCGCGGATTCTGCCAAGGTACGCGTTCCCGCCGGCCGCAGCGGGATTTCCCTGCCCGCCGCCGGCCCCGGAAGCCCAAAGGCTGATCTCGGCAAGATCCTCCCAGGTGTAGCCTCCGGCCTGCTTCCCGGCGTATTCAAGCGCCCCGGGGTCCGGCTCTATGCGGGGAAAGCCGCCGGAACCGGCCGCGTTTTGCGCGGGAGCTCTCCCGGCGGAAAAGAGCAGCAGCGCGGCGCAGAGAAACGCGGGGAGCGGCGCCGGGGCGGCGCGAAAAAAAACAAAAGGCGGCGGGTATACGGCTTTTCGTTTCATGGAATTCCTTCTATCATATTTAGTATTATAATTATAGCAGAATGAACGCACAGGGAGAATCCATGATCAATTTTGATTTGCTTATAATCGGAGCGGGGCCTGCCGGACTTACCGCCGCCCAGTACGGCGCGCGGGCAAATCTCAAGACTCTGGTGATCGAACAGCTTGCTCCGGGCGGGCAGGCTTTGCTTATTGACGTTCTTGAGAATTATCCCGGGAATACCGCCCTCCTCGACGCCGGCGGCAAAGTTCTGGCCGAACCAAAAACAGGCTTTGATTTTTCCCAGGATCTTTATCGTCAGGCCGAAGCCTTCGGCGCTTCTTTCCTTACCGGGTCCGTTCTTTCCCTGGAAAAAGAAGGCGCCCTTTTTGTCGCGGGTCTTTCGGGCGGCGAGGTCCGGAAAGCCCCGGCGGTGATAATCGCCGCCGGCGCGAAACACCGTATCCTCGGCGTACCGGGTGAAAAGGAATTTACCGGCCGGGGCGTTTCCTACTGCGCAAGCTGCGACGGGCCCTTTTTCAGAAATAAAAAAATCTTTGCGGCCGGCGGCGGCGACTCCGCCTGTGATGAAGCCCGGTATCTCTCCCGGCTGACTTCGCGGGTAATTCTTATACACCGCCGCGATCGTTTCCGCGCCCAGAAGGCCCTTGCGGAACGGACCCTGCGCAACCCCAACATCGAAGTCCGTTTCAACACAAGCATAAAGGAAATCCGGGGCGGGCAGAAAGTCGAGTCCGTGATTCTTGAACGAACCGGCAATGACGGAAAGGGTACCGGCGAAACCCGCGAGGAAGCCGCGGATGCGGTCTTTGTCTTTGCCGGAACTACGCCGCAGTCCGCGCTGGCTGCCGGCGGTACGGGCGGCGGTACGAGCGGTATCCGGGCGGAGCTTGACGAAAACGGCGGCATTGTTACGGATCAGAAAATGGCAAGCTCCGTTCCGGGGCTCTTTGCGGCGGGGGATGTGCGTTCCGGCTCATTCCGCCAGGTAGTGGTAGCCGCCGGCGAGGGCGCGGTTGCGGCGCACAGCGCGGCGGAGTACCTGGACGAAACGAAGAGCGGCTAACAGTCCAATAAGATGGAAAAAGAGGAAGCAGAATGGAACGAGGATATATAAAAACTTATAACTGGGTAATGAAATTATTGCAAAAATGCGATTTTGAAGAAAGCTCAAAAAGAATGGAGCTAAGACAAATTTCAAAAAATAAAGTATCAATTAATTTTCTTGAACGGACATATTCCATAACAAAAGACGCCATAGAACTTACCGATCAAAAAATAAAATGGATCCCTAAAACCAATGGTTACGCGGGATATGAGTATAACCTGAAAAGTGTTTTGGGATATTATCTTTTATCAGAAGCAGAGGCAAATCCCATAAATGATTTCTGCACGCTTGGCTATTTTTCCGGAGGCGTTTTTGGAAGGAATGATATTTTTTCCGGCCCTCTTGAAAGGGTATACGGGGGGAATTATGGGAAATTCCGGGAAATAGCGGAAAAAACAGGCATGACCCTTGAGTTGGAAAAATCATCGGGAAAATATGTATGGAGATATACATTGCTGCCAAAAGTACCGGTAAAAATAATTTATTATGAAGGTGATGACGAATATCCAACAAAATTGCAAATACTCTATGATAAAACAGCTATAAAAATTTTTAAATTTGAACCACTGGCAGTTCTGCATGATTGTTTTATAAATGGCCTTGCCGCCATTGGAGAAAATGTTGGGTAATAGATATTACATCAACGTATTTTATATGATGTATTTGTACGTATAGGAGACAACTATGGAGACAAAATTAACTTTAAAACTTGACCAAAGGGTTATAAAATCCGCAAAAG
>JAISAK010000334.1 GCA_031266695.1 Treponema sp. | reverse complement strand
TTTTATTTTGAAAGGGCGTCCCACGCGGAACCGAAAGGGGGTGCGTTTGAAATGACGGATATTTTCCCAGATACGCTCGCCACCGTAGTGAACCACCGGCAGTACCGGGGAACCGGTATAAAGCGCAAGCTGTATGACGCCGGCCTTGCCTCTGCCAAGTACCCCGTTTTTGCTCCGCGTTCCTTCGGGGGCTATGCAGACAAAGAAACCCTCGTCTATAGCTTCCCGCACCCGGCGGAAGGATTCCTGATAGGAGCCGCGCCGGTCGATGGGAATGGCCTTATAGGCATTAAAGAGAAAGGCCATGACGGGGTTGTTCCAGGTTTCCGCCTTTACCAGGCCCGTGAGCAGTATGGGATAGGAATGGACGGCAAGGATGGGTACTTCAAGAAAGTTGATGTGGTTGACCGCGACAATAAGGGGTTCCGAATGTGAAAGGGTTTCGACAAATTCCCGGCTGTCAATGTCACAAAGGGCGTCAATGATTCCCTTGACCACCGTGTTGATAACCGCCCGCCTGCTCAAGCCGCCGGCCTCACGAAAAATCTGCAATCCTTCCTTCTGGTCCACAATCAGACTCCGGCAAGCCGCAGGGCTCCGGGTACGCAGTTGATTTCCAGTTCTTTGCCGTCGTAACACACGGTTTCGCCGTCACAGTGTACCGCCATGCCGCCTTTCAGGGCTTTAAGGTGAAACGCCGAAGCCCTGCCCGTATAGGTGCCTTCACATTCGGCCTGGGTTCCTTTCGTATAATGGAGAACCACATTGATAAGCTTGAGCCGGGTAGGAGGGCGGCGTATAAAGCAGATGTCAAGTTCGCCGTCATCAAGGAGCGCGTTGGGCCCCATGAAGAAGCTGCCGCCCATACGCCTGCCGTTCATGATGGATACAATGGCCGTGGGAAGGGTTTCTTCCCTGCCGCCGTAGCGGATCCGCAGTTCCGGCGAAGCTTCGTAACGCATAACGGTAAGGAAGGCGCCCAGGGCATAGGCAAAGCCGGATTGAATACGCTTCATCTTCGCCGCCTCGAAGCCTACTTTGGTATCAAAGCCGATACCCACGCCGTTAACAAAATACCGGCCCTCCGGAAAAAAGCCCCCTTTCAAAAAGCCCGCGTCCAGGGGCCGGGTTTTTCTCTGAATAAGAATTTCAAGGGCCTTTTCCGGATCTTCGGGAATTCCCGGCGTCGAGGAAAAATCATTTCCCCTGCCGACGGGAAGCAGCCCCAAAAGGGGAGGCTTGTTTAAGGGCGGCTTATGGGTCAGCAAACCGTTAACCACTTCATTGCAGGTTCCGTCCCCGCCCGCGGCAACCGTCATGTCCTCCTCCGCTATCGGAAGGTTTTGCACAAGCTCCAGGGCGTCGCCGGGCCCCCGGGTAAAGACAATTTCAAAATTTCGACTATGTTTTTTCAGGAATTTTTCGATTTTAGGGAAAGCTTTTAAGGCTTTCCCTTTACCCGCCACAGGGTTTAGGATGATCCACTGTTTGTTTTTATCCGATACGGCCATATTAAAAAGAATATACAAAAAAATAAAAGATTTCAATTCTCGAAAACCTGTCGGATCCGGTTCCGCGTCAACCCTCCTCCAGTAAATCCACCGGCCCGGAAGACAGGGCCTTGAGCATACGCCGTTTTACCGCCCCCGAATTTCCGGTAAAGTCCGCGATCCGCTTTCGTATATCCCTGCGTTTGGAGTTGAGCCCGTAGGGGCAGGTGCAGGCGGCCTTGAGGATGTTCTGCTCCGCCGCGCAGTCGATGATCTGCCGTTCCTCAAGGTAGGCAAGGGGGCGGATAAGGCTTACCGGATATTTGCGGTATTTAAGAACGACGGGCATGGCGGAAAGTTCGCCCCTGCCGGTCATGTTCATGAAAAAAGTTTCAAGAATGTCGTCAAGGTGATGCCCCAGGGCTATTTTGTTGAAACCTTTTTCCATCGCGTACCTCAAAAGCTCCGTCCGCCGCTGGGTGGAACACCAGTAGCAATTCATTTTTTCACCTTCTTTAAGCCTGCCGATAACGGGTACAAAAAGATCGCTGAAGGGTATGCCCCATTCTTCCATTCTTTCCGAAAGAATTGTTTTTTTGCAGCAGGCGCAGAAATCGCTTGAGATGTGGAGGGCCGCAAGTTCGTAGTTTTGCCTGATTGCCGGGCGCAGTCCGGCCAGGGCCCAGGCCAGGACGGTTGAATCTTTGCCGCCCGACGCGGCGATAAGGACACGATCCCCTTCGGCTATGAGTTTCCGTTCCAGCACGGCCTTTGCGCAGAGTTTCCGCACTATTGTGCCTGCCTGTGCCCGGCGGAAAAATCTGCCGCTCATCCCCGGCTCCGGTTTTTTTCGGCCAGGTCCCTCAGTACCAGACTCGCCAGTATCATCCCGGCGCTGGCCGTAACCGTTACGACGCTGCCGTTGATCACCTTCTTGCCGCTGCACCATTCAACTCCCTTTCCCGAACAGAGGCAGCGCGCGGAGCCGCAGGCAAGGCCGGCCTCGCGGTGCAGCGGAAGCCGCTCGTCGCTGTAGACCACGGTAAAGCTGCCGGAGAATCCGCGCTTCCGCAGGCCCTGCCGCACAAGCCGCGCCAGGGGGCAGCCTCTGGTTTCCCAGATGCCGGCGGTTCTAAGCCGGGTGGGGTCCATTTTTTGCGCCATGCCCATTGATGAAAAAAGAGCCGCCCCCGCGGCACAGGTAATTTCGATAAGATCGAGCTTGTGGGCAAGGCTGTCGATGGCGTCTATTACATAAGCGGCGCCTTCGATGTTAAAGACGGCGGCGTTTTCGCGGGAGAAAACCCTGTCCTGTGCGGCGACTTCGCAGGCCGGGTTGATTTCGAGGAGCCTTTCTTTCAGCGCCGCGGCCTTGGAAAAGCCGACGGTTTTGCTTGTCGCCTGCACCTGGCGGTTAACGTTGGTAACGCAGACCGCGTCGGAGTCGATAATGTCTATCTTCCCGACGCCGGAACGCACCAGGGCCTCGGCGCACCAGCTCCCCACTCCGCCCAGGCCGAAGATCATGACCCGGGCCGCGGCGATCTTTTCCAGAACATCGGCGCCGGTAAGGAGGGAAAGCCGCTGAAACAGGGGATTCACCGTCACGGGCGCGGCCTCCCATGCGCCGCCAGTTGCGGCCCGGGGCGGGCGGCTTCCCACGGAGGGGCGGCCTTTTTCAGATAACGCTCCTCCTCGCTGAAGACGCAGCCGCAGTATTTCTGCATGTAAAGGCCCCTCTCCCGGGCCTTTGCCCGGCCGCCGCGGAAAAGAGGACGGAAGTCCCGGTAGAGAAAAGGTATCGCGTAACGCCGCGCCGCTTCCTCGCCGGCCCCGCGCACCGCTTCGTGATCCTGGTAGGGGCTGATGAGCAGGGTTGTACTGAAAGCGCCGCAGCCCGTCTCCTCGGCGCGGGCGGCGGTTTTTTCCAGGCGCAGGCGGTAGCAGAAAAGGCAGCGTCCCGGCGGCGCGGCAAAATCCACACCGGCGGCCTTCTCCGCGGAGACCGCGCCTTCCGCCGCGCCGGCCTTTTCCGCGAGGCCGCGCAGGAACAGACGCAGCCCGTACCCGCCGGCGCTGTCCAGTTCAAGATTTTCCCCGGCGGCAAACCGGACAAGCGCGTCCCGCCGGCTTTGGTATTCCGTATAGGGATGAATATTGGGGTTGTACCAGAACAGGCGAAAGTCAAGGCCCTCCGCCCTGAGGCTTTCGGCGCAGGCTACCGTGCAGGGGGCGCAGCAGCTGTGGAGCAGCAGCTTCATAGATGCTGTTCAAGGGCCCTTGCAAGCTGATCCGCGCAGGAGGTTGTTTTTCCGCCGCAGCGGAGCCCCTTGAGTTTTTTGATCAATTCCCCGGCTTCCTGACCCTCCGCCAAAACGGAAACAGCCTTGAGGTTGCCGTCGCAGCCCTTGTCAAAGGCAAGGGAATAAACCTTTCCGTCCCTGATGTCAAAACGTATCTTTGTCGAACAGGTGCCGCTGGTTTTGTATTCGTACATACCTTAACAATAGCGTTTTTCCGGCCCTTCGGCAATGCGCTCAGTCTTTCAGCGGCAGACCCACCGGGGCGCGGATTTTGGCGCTTCGGTAAACAGCCTCTATAATTTCCACCGCTTTTCTTCCTTCCGCTCCGTCGATGTCCGGGGACCGGCCTTCCCGCAGGGCCGCCAAAAAGGATTCAAAAAGCATACGGTGGCCGTGGTAGCCTATTGCCCTGGGGTCCGACACGCCGCCCCCCGTGGCGGTGGCGCTTCCGTATTCCCGCCGCAGGGTTTCGTCTTCGGGGCCCTCGGCGGCGAATTTCCAGGTGGTAATACTTTCCTCTTCCATAGTTACGCAGCCCGCGGAGCCGCAAATTTCTATCTTTTTGAGAAAACCGGGATAAGCGCCGGTGGTTCCCTCGATAACCCCGATAGCGCCGTTTTCGAATTTTAATACGGCCGCCGCCGTATCTTCCACTTCAATCCGCTCGTGGGCAAGGGTATCGGTATAGGCAAAAACTTCTTTCACGCCGCCCATAAACCACTGAAGCAGATCAATCGCGTGGATACCCTGGTTCATCAGGGCGCCGCCGCCGTCAAGCTGCCATGTGCCCCGCCATTTTCCCGAGTCGTAATATTCCTGGCTGCGGTACCACTTGATCTGGGCCTCCGCGAGAACAATTTTTCCGAGCCTTCCGCCGTCAATGGCTTTCTTGATTATCCTTGAAGGGGCGTGGTACCGGGAAGGGAAAACGGTTCCCAGCCCGACCTTGTTGGCCTTCGCCTCCGCGATGATGGCGTCACAGCGGGCTGTGGTAATCTCCAGGGGCTTTTCGACGATGACGTGCTTCCCCGCCCCGATCGCCG
>JAISAK010000319.1 GCA_031266695.1 Treponema sp. | reverse complement strand
ATACGCCGTACATGTCCGCCCGGTCAATGATTATAGTGTTTACATTGGGAATATCTATGCCATTTTCAATAATCGTCGTAGACACCAGAACATGAAAGCCGCCGTGGATAAAACGGTGCATTACATCTTCAAGCGCCTGGGCGTCCATCCGGCCGTGGGCCGTTTCCACCAGCATTTCCGGAACAAGGCGTTCTATCTTCATGCGGGTTTCCCGGAGGGTTTCTATCCGGTTATGAAGAAAAAACACCTGCCCTCCCCGTTCGGCTTCCCTGCGTATTGCCTGGGCAAGCCGCTCGTCGTTGTACTCGCCGATTACCGTTTCTATGGGATGGCGGTTTTGGGGCGGCGTGGCAAGAAGGCTCATGTCCCGAATCTTCAGAAGACTCATGTGGAGGGTGCGGGGGATGGGGGTTGCCGAAAGGGAAAGACAGTCCACGTTTGTTTTAATATCCTTGAGCCGTTCCTTGTCCCGGACTCCGAAGCGCTGTTCCTCGTCTATCACCATAAGGCCGAGCCTTTTGAATTCAAGATCCTTCTGTATGATCCGGTGGGTGCCTATCAGAATATCTATCTCTCCCTTTTTAAGCTGTTCAAGACTTTCACGGGTTCTCCGGCCGGCCACACAGCGGGAGAGCATGGCAAGCCGCACCGGAAACTGGGAGAACCGTTCCTGAAAATTTTCGTAATGCTGCTCGGCAAGGATAGTAGTCGGAGCGAGGAAGGCAACCTGCCTGCCGCCCATGATCGCCTTGAAGCAGGCCCGGACGGCTACTTCGGTTTTTCCGTAGCCCACGTCGCCGCAGACAAGCCTGTCCATGGGTTGGGGGCTTTCCATATCCGCCTTTATTTCCTCCACGCAGCGGAGCTGATCTTCGGTTTCCTCAAAGGGAAAGGCCGCCTCGAACATGGTCTGCCATTCGGTGTCGCGGGGAAAAACAAAACCCACGGCCTGCTTCCGCCGGGAGTAAAGCTCAAGCAGTTTTTCCGCGATATCCTCAACGGATTTTTTCACCCGGCCCTTGCGGTTTTCCCAGCTTTTTGAACCCAGCCGGTCAAGTCTGGGCGGCGCGCCTTCGCTGCCGATGTAACGCTGCACAAGGTTTACCTGCTCAATGGGGACAAAGACAAATTCCTCCTCCTCGTACTCAAGCTTGACATAGTCCCGCTCGTTGCCCAGGGCTTTGATCCGTTCAATGCCCTTAAACAGGCCGATACCGTAATTTACATGAACCACAAAGTCCCCGGGGTTAAGCTCGACAAAGGTATCTATGGGACTTGAGCGGACCGTCCTGAGTGAACGGGGCGGACGCTTGCGCCGGCCGAATATTTCGTTCTCCTGAATCACGCAGAGCCGGATATCCGGCAGGGAAAAGCCCGCGGAGATGGGTGAAGGAATCACCGTTACGGCCTCGTCTTTCAGCAGTTCCGTGATGCGCGCGGCCTGAACCTCCGATTCGGCGGCCACCACAATTTCCCACTTCTGCGACAAAAGAGCGGCGAATTCGTCTTTAAGATAATTGATATTGCCGAAAAAACTCCGGGGAGGATCGCAGGGTATGGCAAAATGAAAAACTCCGGGCTCCGTCTCTTTCTTGAGATTTTTGAAAAAAACAAGCCGTTCCCGCCCCTTAACAAGCTCCGAAAAATCAAAGAGCAGCCTTTCGGGAAGGGGAAGCTCCCGGGGGGGCCTGTCTTTTTTGAAGGGGCTCCGTCCGCCGCTCCCTGAGCCCGCGGCTCCCGGGGAGGCGGAATCCGCCGGCGCGCGGAGAGCGTGGTTGTAGAGGCTGCGATACTCCCGGTTAAGGATTTCCCGGGCGTTCTCCAGCCGTTCCCGGTCAAAGAGAACAAGGGTTCCCCCAGGGCCGAGATAGTCAAGAAGGCTGGAGGGACGAAGAATGGCCTTGGAATCCCGCTCCGGGGATTTGGGGTTTTTCCCCGCGCCGCCGAAAGCCAGGGGATAAAACATTTCTTCGCCGGGCGCGGTGCGGCGGCTTATGAGTTCTTCTATTATAACCCTGCCGCCGCCGGGAAACTCCTCAAGGGCGGCGAGGTTTTCGCCCAGTTTCTCAATGCGTTCATCGGTCCAGACGACCTCTTTCATGGGGCGTATCAAAAGCTCGGAAAGCTTTTCCTTTCCCCTCTCTCCGACGCTGCCTTGATTAACCGGATCGAAGCGTTTGATTGACTCCACCTGATCAAAATCAAAGAGAACCCGCCGGGCTTCGTCATCCCCTCCCATAAAGATGTCCAGAACCTCGCCCCGAAGGGCAAATTCGCCGTGAACCTGCACCCTGGGCGTCCTGATATAACCGTAACTTGCCAGGGTGCGGGCCAGGGACGCGGTATCAATCCGGCCCCCGGGCTTGAGGGAAAGGAGAAGGCTTTTTGTATAATCCGGGGGAGGAAGGGGGGTTAGGAAGGCCCGTTCGGGGATGATTACAATGCCGGGCCTGTTAAGGGCAAGATCGGCCAAAATCGCGGTACGTTCACCGAAAACGGCGGAAGGAAGGGGCATTTCCCGGTAAGGCACGGCGCCCCACCAGGGGAAAAGCCGGGCGGAGATTCCCGCCGCGGCCAGATCCAGGGCCAGGTCCGCGGCGTCGCTTTCCTGGGGAACCACCGCGAAAACAGAGCCCGGCCGCGTTTCGTAGAAAGCGGCCAGGAGCAGGGCGCCGAGGGCTCCCTCGCTTCCCTCAATTTCCAGGGGGAATTTGCCTTCCCTGTAGGCGGCGAGGCAGGCGGCAAGGGGTTTTGAAAAGGCAATTCTCTTTAGAAGCCCAGGAAAGGATAAGGTATTCATACCAATCTACCGATTACTATAATATAGTAGTGGGTCTTTTTTGAACCCTTCCGAAAGAGCCGTCCCGCGCTTCCCGTTGGAACAGATTCGGGGTAAACGGAATTAACGAGGTTACAGGATGAGACGTATATATTTTTTCGCGGGTTTAAGCTTTCTTTTCATACTTTGCGCCGGTTTTCCGGCTTACCGGGCAGGGGCGGCGGAGGCCGGCAGGGACGGAACCGTTGACTTCAGTATCCGGTTTTATGACAAGCGCATCTACTTTGCCGAAAGGGATCCTGTTTATGTGCAGATAACCATTGCCAATAACAGCCCCGAAGCGTACCGCTTCAAACTTGCCGAGGAGCGGGTTTTTTCGGTGGATTTTGATATTCGCACCATGAGCAACCGAAGCCTGGAACCGGCGGAAGCCCTTGTGCGTAAACGAACCCAAAGCCAGCGGATCTTCTTCCGGGAAATAGCCGTCGAAAGCGGGGAATCCTTTTCCTTTGTGGAAGATCTGCGGGATTACGTGAATTTGCGGCAGCCCGGTTCCTTCATTGTGCGGGCACGAATCTATCCCGAGCTGTACCGGAGTTCCGGGGAAAATTTTTCCGTCCCCGTATCACCGTACGCCGTTTCGGTTCCGAATCAAAGTCCCGCGGTTCTTGAATCAAACCGGCTGAGTCTCAATATAAAGCCTCCGGCTATTCCCGGCCCCGACGGAATTCCCCTTGCTATGGACGTTGAAACCAACGCGATCCTGGTAAGGGAAAAACTGCCGCCGGATCAGGTAGTGGAATATCTTCTTACCGCCCGGCAGAAGTCCCAATGGGAAAAATTCTTCCTCTACCTCGATCTTGAAGCCATGCTTTCAAGGGACGCGGTACGCCGGCGGCAGTGGCTTGCCGAAGGCGAGGAAGGCCGGCGGCGCATGCTGGAGCGCTACCGGACGGAACTGCAAAGCACGATCATCGACGGAGACATTTCCACCATACCCGCCGAATTCACCATGGAACGGACGGCGTATAACAATTCCGAAGGAACCGTAACGGTTTTGGAAAAATTCAAGACGGGAAATTATACCGAAAGGAAACGCTATACCTATTATTTGCAGCGCAAAGACGATATATGGACTATCGTGGATTATTCGGTGGTTAATCTGGGGACCGAATGAAATTACTGCTGGTCCTCGGCTCCAATCACAGCTACGATCTTATCGTGCAGTATATTAAACCTTTGGGATTCGAACTAATCCGCTATCACCATGTAGTCAAGGCGATGGATAACATCGATGAAATAAATCCTATGGGCATTATTGTAAGCGCCCGGGATTTTCCGCGGCACTGGAAAATACTTGTCCAGTTTGTCCGCACCGAGCGCGGCAAGGAATCCTGCCCCATCATTATACTAAAGGGCGGAAATTTTCCCCTGGAAGAAACTTCCAAGGCTTTTTTTCTCGGGGTCAGCGGACTGGTAGATGAGGATATGAACGATTCGACGGAAATAGACCGGCTGCAAAAAATCCTCAGCCGCTATATTCCCGTTGAAGAAAAACGAAAATTCGACCGCACCTACGTTGAGCCCTGGCACCGCGTCGGTCTTTTAATAAGCAGCCCGATAGATAAAATGATTATTCCCGGAGAGGTAAAAACCATATCCCTGTCGGGTATTTCGTATTCGCCGGCCGGATCGTCCATGATGAAGGATATAGCGCTTAACGCAATACTGGATGAATGCAGCCTCCGCGTGGGAAATGATATCCTTTCACCGGTCTGTAAATTGGTCCGCACCGGCAGAATCGTTTCCTTTGAATTTGTTTCCTTTCCGCCCGGAGAACAGAAAATCCTGGAAGACTTTCTTAGCGTTCTTCCCCTGCGGAAACTTACGATGAAGGCTTAAGCGGCGGGGAATCAACAGCCTCCCCAG
>JAISAK010000284.1 GCA_031266695.1 Treponema sp. | reverse complement strand
TTCCCTGACTTCTCTTACCAGGTTCTCCAGGGTTTTCCGGCTTTCCGCGAGAAAGGCCCGAAGCCTTCCGGCCGCGTCCTGCTTGAGCTCCGTTTCCTTCTGCCGCAGCCTGAGTTCCCTGAGGTCCGCCCGGCGGCGTTCTTCCCGCAGCCGCAGTTCCTCGGCCCGGCTTTTTTGCGCGTCCGCGTCCAGCTTAAAATGCTTTTCCTTAAGGCCCCGGATCAGGGCGGACACATCGGAACGTTCCTCGGCAAGGTAGCTCCTCGCCCTTTTGACGATATCCTCCGCGAGGCCCTTTCGGGCGGCTATGTCAACCGCGCGGCTTTCGCCGGGCACGCCCATGAGAATCCGGTACGTCGGGGAAAGGGTGGAACCGTCAAATTCAACCGAGGCGTTTTCGACCTTCTCCCTTGTATAGCCGTAATTCTTGAGTATGCCGTGATGGGTGGTTACAATCAGCCGGGCGTTTTTTTCAATGAAAAAATCAAGTATCGCCATGGCGATTGCGCTTCCTTCTTCCGGATCCGTGCCGGAGCCCAGTTCGTCAAGAAGTACGAGGGAACGCTCCGTCGCGCGGGCGGCTATGCCGGCGATGCTGGTGATGTGGGCGGAAAAGGTTGAAAGGGACTGGCCGATGGACTGCTCGTCGCCGATGTCCGCGTACACGCCGTCAAACACGGGCAGGGACGTACCCTCCGCCGCGGGCAGGGCAAGGCCGCTTTGGTTCATCAGCGCGAAGAGGCCCGCGGTCTTTAGGGCGACGGTCTTGCCGCCGGTGTTTGGCCCGGTGATGATCACCGTGCGGATATTTCCGTCCATGACAAGATCGATGGGCACCGCCCCGCCGCCGAGCAGGGGGTGCCGCGCCTGTTTGAGAACAAGGGCTCCCGCCGCGCCGCTTTCCCCCGCAAAACGTCCCCCGCTTTCCCCGGAGTACCGGGCCTTGGCGCGAAGGCGCTCAAGATCGACAAGGCCCCGGTGAAAAGCCGCGAGGTCTTCCCGGCGCTCCGCGAGGCGCGCCGTAAGTTCCCGCAGCAGTTTCGCTGTTTCCGCTTCAAGATTTCTCTGTTCAATCAGAAGTTCGTTGTTTTTTTCGACAACCTCTTCCGGTTCCACAAAGACGGTCTGCCCGCTTGAAGAAACTTCGTGGACAATGCCTTTTACGCGGCTGCGAAAATTCGCCTTGACCGCAAGCACCGTCCGCCCGTCCCGCTGGGAGGGCAGCGTTGACTGAAGCATACGCCGGGTTTCCTCGTCGGACGTATAGCGCATAACAGAGCTTTCCAGGCCGGCCTGAAGGTTTTGAATCCGCCGCTTTATCGCGCGGAGTTCCGGAAGATCCCGGATATTGCCGTCCCGGTCAAGAATGCGGAAAACGGCCGCCGCCGCTTCGGAGCAGTCGGGCAGCGCCGCCGCGGGAGGATATTTTTCAAAAAACTCCGGGCCCGAAGCTTCGGCCCCCGGGCCGGCCGGACGCGCGGCCCCGAGCCATTTTTTCATCTTCTCCCCGCGCTCGACAAAAAGCCCTATTGCCCAGGCTTCGTCCGCCGCAAGGACGGCCCCTTCAAGATCGAGGCGGGGAAGGAGGAAGCCTATGGAGGGCAGGCTGCCCCGGGGCTCCTCGTCCCCCGAATCGAAGCGCGCCATAATCGCGGAAACGGCTTCTTTCATTTCGGCGATTTTTTCGGGATCCCTCCGGGGGCTTTCTTCGCGGAGCAGCGCGGCGGCTTCCCCGCTGAGGGAGCAGGCGGCGACGCGGTTCATGATTTCCCCATACTCAAGGAGCCTGAGGGCCTTTTCAATCGGCATACTTCCCCCCGGACAGTTCATCCCGGATGCGGAGAAAACTTTCGTAGCGGTCTTCGTGAATAACCCCGGCGCTGACCGCCTCCATTATCTTGCAGCCGGGTTCCGTCCGGTGGGAACAGGAAAGGCCGTAGGTGCAGGTTCCGGCCAGGGGCGCGAATTCGCGGAGGTGGAAAATAATGTCGCCGGGCTTGATGCCGTCGGGAACAAAGCGACGTATCCCCGGCGTATCAATAAGCCTGGTTGTCCCGGCACGGCCGCCGGGTCCCGGTTCCCCCGCGCCGAAGCCGCCGGCCTCCGCGCCGGCCCGCCCCGGAGGAAGCTCGACCATTACCGCCATCGTGGTAGTGTGGTTTCCCCGGTCGTATTTTTCGTTAATCGCCCCGACTCGGAATTTCGACGCGGAAAGCAGCGCGTTGATAAGGCTCGATTTTCCCGTGCCGGATTGACCGACCAGGACGGATGATTTTCCGTCGATGAGGGCGCGCAGTTCCGAAAGCCCCGCGCGGGTTTTTGCCGACACCCGCAGCACCCGGTAGCCGATGCGGATAAAATCCTCAAGCCGTTCCTCCACGTCGGGATCGGCGCCAAGGTCGTATTTGTTACAGACAATAAAGGCCTCAAGGCCCGCGGCGTCGGCCTGAAGCAGCGCCCGATCCAGAAAGCGGGGCCTGAAGGGAGGGGAGGCCGGGCTTGTCATGAGGAGGGCGATATCCACATTTGCCGCGAGAATCTGGGGAGCGCCGCCCTTCTGGTTAAAACGGGTAAACACGCTGCGCCGTTTTTCCAGCGAAAGAATCATGCCGGTTCCGGAGCGCGGGGGGCCGGCCTCAATGCTTACCCTGTCGCCCGGCGCGAGGGGATTGTAGAAACCCTCGGAGTCTTTAAGGATTTTTCCTTTGATGCGGCACTCCAGCGGAGGCCGGGCAGGATCATGTTCAAGGCTTACGGTAAAAATATTACGGGATCCGCTTGTTACAAGACCCTTCATCGGATCTCCGCTTTTTCCGTTTCTTCCAGAAGGGCAAGGCTGAAGCCAAGGCGCCCGGCCCAGCCCTGCCAGGAAGTTTCGGGAAGGGCTTTGCCGGTAATGAGAAAACGGTTTACGCCGCCGGCGAAACCGCCTGCCGCGGGCGCGGCGCGGAGCGCGCTGTCCCGCTCGTCCAGGAGGGATTCGACGCGGCGGGAAATGCCTTCCACCGAATCGTAGATTCTGATTCCGGGCGCCGCCGCGCGGCGGAATTCCTCAAGCAAAAACAAAAAATGGGTGCAGCCCAGAACCAGGGCGTCGGCGCCCGCCTCGCGGAAGGGCCCGATGTACTCCCGTACGATTTGTTCCTTTTCGTCCCGCGTTGATAGCGCGTAACGAAGCTCGACGAATTCGACAAGCTCCGGACAGGCCCTTCTGATAATTTCACAGCCCCGGCCGAACCGGGAGGCCAGCTCCGGAATATAGGGGGCTTCGATGGTCCTTTCCGTACCCAGAAGGCCCACTTTTCCGGTTTTTGTCCCGGCAAGCGCGGGCTTAAGGGCCGGAACGGTTCCCACAAAGGGGAGGATCGGAAAGGTTTTCCGAAGCTCCCCAAGGGCGGAAACGGTACCCGTATTGCAGGCAAGAACCACAAGCTTGGGATCCGCGCTTTTAACAATCCTTTCCACAAGGCGCTTTAAAATCGCTGCCAGCCCGCTTCTGCTCCGTTTGCCGTAGGGAAAGTTGCGCCTGTCCGCAACGTAAACCAGGGTTTCGCCGGGATTCCGGGCGTGAAAATAGGCGCAATAGGGTATGCCGCCTATTCCCGAATCCAAAAAAACAATGGGTCTTGAATCCATATTACTTGAACAGATTATCAAAAGCGGACTTTGCCGCCGATGCCCCGGCCTGATCCTTTTTGTGTCCCGCCGTCGCCGCCCGGTACTTTTGATCCAGGGAAAACCAGTCGCAGAAATTGGCGCGGTCTTTGTCGGCGGGCGGCTCCGCGCCCGCTTCGGAACAGTCCCCCCGCGCGCCGGGAAGGTAAAAACGGCAGTTCCTGCATACCCGCAGATCCCTGTCGCAGCCGGGACAGCGAAGAGAACGGCCAAAAGGTTCTTCCGCGGCGACAGGGAGGCCGCAATACCAGCACATAATCTTATCATAACCCGGAGCGGGACTGGTTGACAAGGCAAGGGCTGTGCTATTATCAAAGTATGTTTACTATTACCCCCTGCGCCGCGGGCTGCGGGCGGACAGCCATTTCGGGTTCCAATATCTGCTTTGTTCATTCGGCGAATCCCGAACTGGAAACATTAAGAATAACCGAATACATCACCGAAAGAAATATAATCAAGGATCTTAACGTACCGGGTATGCGTTTTGAAAGCCTCGATTTTTCCGGCCGCCGGTTTTACGGCTGTAATTTCAGGGAAGCGGGTTTTTCCATGTGCGTCTTTTCGGGTTCCGTCATGCGTATGTCCTTCTTTGATTTTGCCGATTTTCAAAGCTGCGATTTTTCAAAAACGGATCTTCAGTTTCTGTCCTTCGGCGGGGCGCGGTTTCGGGACTGCACCTTTGAAGGGTCCGAACTGGTTCATATCAATTTCGGCGGCGCTTCCATTTTTGAGACTACCTTCAACAATTCAAACCTCTACAACAGCCGTTTTATAAATGCCGATATCGAACGTTCCGATTTTATTAACTGTAACCTTAAAAAAACTTTTTTTATCGGCGCCCGGCAGGAAAGTCTCTCCTTCAAGTCCTCGAATACGGCCGAAGCGGTTTTTGAGATGGGAGAATAGGATGAAATTGTTTTTTCATTATTGTTCCTTCGGATTCAGCAACTGCTACGTCCTGGGGGCGGAAGCCGGACAGCCCGCGGAAGACTCCGCCGGAACCGGGACGCAAAATTCCCCCTCCGATGCCGTACTCATTGATCCGGGAAACATGGATGAACCGGTACTTGAGTTTATTGAAAGCAACAACTTCAATCTCAGGGCCGTGCTTGTTACCCATGATCACCTGAATCATGTACACTGGCTGCGAACCCTGAAGCGGATCTATGACGCGGAAGTTTTCGCGGTGAATCATGTCATTCTCGAACACAAGGCCACCCTGCTTAAGGACGGCGACAAAGTGGAAATCGGTTCCTTTAAAATCGAAGTTATCTCCATTCCCGGCCACTCGTCGGATTCGGCGGTCTACCGGATAGACACTTTTCTTTTTACGGGCGACGTGCTTACGGCCGGGCTGGTCGGCCGGACGGCGAGTACCTATGGCGCCGCAATCCAGATGAACGCCCTGCGCAGCCGCATCCTTTCCCTTCCCGGCGATTATACGGTTCTTCCCGGCCACGGGCCGCCCTCGTCTCTTGAAACGGAACGCCGCTACAACGCGGGGATAAATCAATACGATCAGAATCGCGGCCGCAGACCCGCGTTCAGGCTGATTATGTAAGGCCCCTAAAACCGTCCTTCTATTACGGCATCGGGAACCCGCCGGACTGGTTGGACAGCCCCGTGGCCCTGACTATCTCCGTGGAAACTTCCCCGAAAATACCGCCGTAGCGGAGAATCGCCGTCTGCACCTTGATAAAGCGCACGGCGTTCAGCGTAACCGCGCTGCCGTCCGCCCGGATGGCGTCATTGACAAAAAA
>JAISAK010000269.1 GCA_031266695.1 Treponema sp. | reverse complement strand
AGTTTGTCAGGCAAGGAATTGTCTAATTCGTTGCCTGACAAACAATTATAATCGGAATTCCCTGACAATTTCAGATTGTCAGGGAATACTTTACCACAGGGACGGAACAAAGGAAAGATACCGGGAACCCATTTCCCGGTAACGGTTTTTGTGATATAAAGATTTATGAAGCGGCTTACTTTGCATAACCCCTTTGGCGCTCCGGTGTACCATGAGAACATCGTTTCCAGCACTATGGATGTTTCCCGCGCCCTGGCCGCGGAGGGCAGCCCCCACGGGACGGTGGCGGCCGCCGATTTTCAGGAGGCGGGCAGGGGCCGCGCCGGCCGCTCCTGGGACATGAACCGGGGAGAGAATCTTCCCTTCACCATACTTCTTCGTTATTCCCGGGCCGGGGAAATTCCGAAGGCTTTGACCCTAAAGACCGGCCTTGCCGTTTCCCTTGCCCTTGAGGATTTTTTGCCGTCCCTTGCCGGGAAGGTTCTGGTGAAGTGGCCGAATGACATCATGATCCCCGCGTCCCCTCAATTTGACGATTCGGCGGCGCCGGGGGCAGGGCCTGCCGCGGTCTTCCGCAAGGCCGCGGGCATACTTGCCGAGGCCCGGGGCGGAACCGTATTTGTCGGCGTGGGGATCAACGTATCCCAAAGGCGTTTCCCCGGGCTGCCGCGGGATAAGGCGACAAGCCTTGCCCTGGCGGCGGGCGTTGCAATTGCCCCCGAATCGCGCTTTACCCTTCTCGAAAAAATTCTTCGCCGGCTCTACGAGGAGCTTGAAGCGCCGCCGCGCCGGGCAGAGGGGCCGGAAGGGCCGGAAGCGGAGGACGCGCGCCCGGAATCCTGGCACGGCCGGCTTGAGGCGCGGCTCTACAAAAAGGGCGAAAGGGTTACTTTTAGTGAAGGCGCCGCCGATTCGGGAAGGGACATTGCGGGTACACTTGACGGCATAGGCCCCGGAGGCGAACTCCTCCTCCGCCTTGAGGGAGAAACGGAGGCCCGGCCCTTTGTCACCGGCGAACTTCGGGTTTATCGGAATTCCCGGGGACAAAGGCATGTCGGCTAACATCCTCAAAGTAAACAAAATAAGCGCCTCTTATATAACCCGTACCCACGGAATCTTCGGAAAAAAAACAACAAAGTCCGCGCTGGATTCGATAGACCTGGAAATTCGGGAGGGGGAAATTTTTGGCCTTGTAGGCCCCTCGGGCTGCGGTAAAACCACCCTGGGCCGGTGCGTCCTGGGGCTTATCGGCTACGAAGGAGAGATCTTTATCGACGGGCTGCGTCAGGACAGGGGCCGCCGGAATTTCGGAGGGCCGGGTTCCGGGCGGCAGGGTCCGGCTTACGCGGCGCGGCGGGAAAAGGCCCTGAAGGTTCAGGTAGTTTTTCAGGACCCCGGCGCGTCCCTCAACCCGGTCAAACGCATAGGCTGGATTCTGGAAGAACCTCTGGTCATACACCGGCGCGGCGCCAAAAGGGAAAGGGCAAAGCAGGTGGATGAAATGCTGGAACTGGTGGGACTGGACCCGTCTTATAAAACCCGGCGGGTTAACGAATTGTCCGGCGGCCAGAAACAGCGGGTCTGCATCGGCCGGGCCCTGATGCTGAAACCGAAACTTGTCATCGCCGACGAGGCGGTAAGCGCCCTTGACGTTTCCGTGGGCGCCCAGATTTTAAACCTCTTTCGGGAACTTCACGAAAGCCTGGGGATGGCCCTGCTTTTCATCTCCCATAACATCGACGCGGTGTACTACCTCTGCGACCGGATCGCGGTGATGGAGCGGGGCAGAATTGTAAAAACCGGAACAGCGGACGAAATTTACAGGGGGTACCGGCCGGATATATAACGCCTAACGATGTCATTTCGGCGCCGGGGGATTTCGTCAGTTGCGGAAGCTGTGTATCGGCGCAGCGCCGGCGCCGGGGGATTTCGTCAGTTGCGGAAGCTGTGTATCGGCGCAGGAATCCTCCCGCCCCGGTTGATAAAAACCTCGCTTCCCGCGGGGTTTAGGCCCAGAACCGGAGCGCCTCCCAGGAGGCCGCCGAATTCAACCCAGTCGCCTTCTTTTTTCCCCGGCACGGGGATGACCCTGACCGCCGTGGTTTTGTTGTTCACCATGCCGATGGCCATTTCGTCGGCGATGATGGCGGCGATGGTAGAGGCTGAAGTATCGCCGGGAAGGGCTATCATGTCGAGGCCCACGGAACAGACGCTGGTCAGGGCCTCCAGTTTGTCCAGACCGATGGAACCGGAGCGGACCGCGGCGACCATGCCCTCGTCCTCGGAAACCGGGATAAAGGCCCCGGAAAATCCGCCCACGTGGGTGGAAGCCATAACCCCGCCCTTCTTCACCATGTCGGTAAGCAGGGCCAGCGCCGCGGTGGCGCCGTGGCTTCCCACGGACTCAAGACCCATTTCTTCAAGGATGCGGGCAACCGAATCGCCCACCGCCGGAGTGGGGGCAAGGGAAAGGTCCAGTATGCCGAAGGGAACCCCCAGGCGCCGCGCCGCCTCCATGCCGACACGCTGACCCATCCGGGTGATTTTAAAGGCGGTCTTTTTGATACTATCCGCCAGTTCGTCAAAGCTTGCGTCACGGTGGTTTTCCAGCGCGGCCTTTACCACGCCCGGGCCGGACACGCCCACATTAAGGCAGCTTTCCCCTTCGCCGGGCCCGTGGAAAGCTCCGGCCATAAAGGGATTATCCTCCGGCGCGTTGCAGAATACCACCAGTTTGGCGCAGCCGATACCGTCCGCGCTTGCCTCCGCCGTGGCCTTGATTATCCCGCCCATGCGCCTGACCGCGTCCATGTTGATTCCGCTTTTGCTGCTCGCCACATTAACCGACGCGCAAACCCGTTCCGTTGCCGCAAGGGCTCCGGGGATGGAATCGACAAGCCGCCGATCGCCTTCCGAAAACCCCTTCTGCACCAGGGCGGAAAAGCCGCCGATAAAATCAACCCCCAGCTCGCCGCTCACTTCGTCAAGGGCCTTTGCAAAGGGAGTGTAATCTTTCTCGTCGCAGGAAGCTGCAACCAGCGCGATGGGGGTAACGGCAATCCGTTTGTTGATAATGGGAATGCCGTATTCGATTTCTATGTCCCGTCCGGTTTTAACAAGGGGGCCGGCAAGGCGCAGCAGCTTTTCCCGGATCTTTCTCCGCGTTTCCCCGCCCCCCGCGCAGGCGCAGTCAAGGAGGGACACTCCCAGGGTAATTGCCCGGATATCGAGTTTATAGCGGAGGAACATATCCACCGTTTCTTTTATTTCAAAAGGCGTAAAAAGCATAGGGCATCCTTGAAAAACCGGATGGAGAAAAACGAAGTTTTTCTCCTAAAGGATTTAAAAAAATAATTTATTATTTTTTTAAATCCTATGCATTGCCGAAAAAACTTTTTCGTGCATCATGCTGATGGAAACGTTCATGGCTTCTCCCATCTCGGAGAGTTCCCGCTTCACGTCCTCCGGAACCTTCGCGCTTGAAGAAAGGTCAACCATCATCATCATGACAAAATTGCCGCTCAACACGGTTTGGCTTATGTCTTCGATATTGATATTCCGTTCCGCGAGAAAGGCGGAGACCTTCGCTATAATGCCGACTTTGTCGGAACCAACGACGGTAATAACAGCGTTCATTCGGCCTCCTATAAGCCGGCCAGGATCCGCTCCGCCTCGGTTTTTCCCTTGTAAGAGGCGTTACGGTTCAGCAGATCCTGCAGATATTTTTTTGCCTCGTCGGAGTTTCCCAAAGTGGCGCTGATCTTGCCAAGCTCAAAGAGGGCATCCCAATTATCCGGGGCAAGCCGCAGCACGGCCTGATAGGAATTCCGCGCCCCGGCAAAATCCCCGGAACCCACATAGGCCCTGGCAAGGTTAAAAAGCGCCGTGGGGTGATTTGGCTCAAGCGCGAGGGCCCGCTCAAGATATTCCACCGCGGAATCCCAGCTTTCCATGCGCGCGTAAACGGCGCCCAGGTTATTGTTTATCTCAAAATTGGCCGGTTCAAGGTTAAGGCCTTCGTTGAGACAGCGGAGGGCTTCGCCAATCCGGCCCCCGGAAAGGTACAGGCTTCCGAGGTTTGCCCGGGGCTTCACATATTTCGGATCAAGGGACAGGGCTTTCAGGTAGGCGGAGGCCGCGTCGTCTTCGCTGCCGGAAGCTTCATAGGCAAGCCCCAGGGTATAGGCGTACACCGCGTTTGACGCGCTGCCTTCCGCCGCTTGTTTCGCATAACGAAGGGCTTCGGCGTTCTTGCCCAGCGCGAGTTTTACCACCGCCATGTTGTAGTTGGTCTGGGGGTCGGCGGGCGCCGCCTGCAGGGCCCGGGTAAAGGAAGCCTCGGCGGCGCTGAAGTTTTCCGCGGTGCTTTGGGCGGCGCCCAGCTCGCGGAGGGAGGCCAGATCGCCGGGATTGTACCGGAGCGCCGCGCCGAAGGAATTGATGGCGCCCTGGGTATCGCCCCGGGCAAGCAGCAGGCGCCCCACCTCCCGGTGGGCAACCGCGTAATCGGCCTTCACCGCGAGGGCCTGGCGGTAAGCGGCAAGGGCGTCATCCGGGCGGTTCAAAACCCGCAGGGTGCCGCCCAGGTTGTACCAGCCCGGTTCGAATTTGGGATTGAGCCTTGTGGTAGTCATAAAGGATTCCCGCGCGTCAACGTAACGCCGGGAGGAAAAAAAACTCCTCCCCAGCTCAAAGGAATAAACGTAATTCTCGGGCTCAAGCCGCGCCGCTTCGCGGAATCCGTCTATTGCCTTATCCCACTGAAGCTTGTCCCTGTTGAACTTGCCCAGGGTATAATGCGGAAGAGCCTGGGTGGGATCCTTGCCCGCGGCTTCCGTAGCAAGGGCGGACAGGAGCCCGCCTGCCTCCGTTCCTTCCGCGGTGTTCGGGTGGCGGTAAAAAACATCGTAATAAGCGTCGGCCATGTCCGCAAGCTTCTGGGCCTCAAAGCGCGGTTCGCCTTCGGGCATGCGGGAACGGGCCTCGGAAAAAACACGGGAAGCCCCGGCAAGGTCGTCCTTCAGGAGCAGGCCCTTGGCCTGGGAAACAAGATCGTTGACGGCGCGCATCCGGGCCTGGAGTTCCTGTGAAGCCCTGGCCATTTCTTCCGCCTCGGCTCTGCGGCGCGCCGCTTCCACCTCGGCCTCGGCCCTGCGCTCCGCCTCGGCGGCGGCCCGCGCGGCAGCGGCGGTTTCCGCCCTGAGCTGTTCCTCCTCGGCCGCCCTGCGGCGCTCCGCGGCAAGCTGCGCGGCCGCCGCGATTTCCGCGGCGGAGGGAGGGGCCGGGTCGGGGCGGTTTCCGGCGGCGGCGGCCTCGGCGAGGCGATCCCTTGCCTCGACGGCAAGGCGCTGTTCCAGCAAAATCCGTTCCTGAAGGGCCTTCGCCTCGCCGTCATTGGGGTCTTCAATAAGAAGCCGGTCCATTAAATCCAGGGCCCGCTGAAATTCACCGGCCTCAAGATAATCAAGGGCAAGCCTCATGGTATTCTGTCTGACCGTATCAACCCGGGCGTCCGCGGCGGTAAAGCCGTTTTCCTTCCCGGCGGAACCGGATCTTTTCCCCCCGAAAAAAATAATTCCGCCAAGGCACAGAAGGATCACCAGCGCTCCGGCGATTCCCACAATAAGCAACACACGTTTATTCATTATTCGCTCTCCTGTTTCTTATTCCAGTTCAAATTCACCTTCATAGCCCTCAACCTCCTCGGCGCCGGTGGAAAGACCCCGGCTGTCTTCGGCCGAAGACTGAAGGGAAGCCGAAACTTCATCCAGAAGCCGCTGCCGTTCCTCCTGGATCCGCCGCTGCCTTTCCGCCTCCTCCCGTTCCGCCTCCTCGGCAAGAAGTTTCCGCCGTTCCTCGGCGGCGAATTCTCCCCGGATAAGCGCGATAAGCCGCTCGATGTTCCCCCGCTTGGAAGAACGGGGTTCCAGGGAGAGGTAAAGTTCGTAATCAACTACCGCCTCTTTAAGGGAGCCGTTCTTAACCCGGGCATTTGCCCGCCCAAGATAGGCGGACGCGTAAACAGGATCGGCTTCCAGGGCCTGGGTGTAGAATTGTTCCGCGTACTCGGTATTCCCCTTGTGAAAATAGACGTTCCCCAGATTGGAGGCGACGTAGGAAGTCATCTCCCCGGCGCGGGGAAGAATCTTCCGGTAGGCCGCGATGGCTTCGTCGGTACGGTTGAGCTGTTCATACGCGAGGCCCAGATACAAAAAAGCCTGGACATGGGCAGGATCTTCGGCGACGGAATTTTCAAGATACACAAGCGCTTCCTGGGGCTTATTCCGCATGAAAAGTTCCTCACCCCTGCGAAAATTCGCCTGGGCAAAACTTAAAAGCGCCCCCAAAAACAGCAAAGTACCGGCAAAAAAGGCTTTTTTCATATTATCCCTCCCCTGTTCCCTATTTCCCCCCTTTCACTATATAATATAAAATAAGATAGGGAAACAGGGGAAGTCATGACTATAACTCTTGCGATAATTCTTGTTCTCATTGTCGGTATAGGTTTCCTTACCTTCTTTATCGTCAGATCCCTGGTTATTCCCCAGCGTGTCGACGCTCTTGCGGGCCTTTTAAAGAAAGGGAAAACCCAGGTGGTAATCAAGGCGGCCAAGGCGATCATCACCAGGGATTCCAGAAGCGCCGAGGCCCATTACTGGCTGGGTATGGCCTACCACAGGGACAACAAGGACGAACTTGCCCTCGCGGAGTTCAAAACCGTCAACCAACTGGGCATTTCGGAGAAGAATATTCCCGAGGTGGAATTCCGCGAGCTTTTGGCGCAGCTTTTCATAAGCCGGAAACAGGAGGAAGAGGCTCTCAAGGAATACCTTCTCCTTATAAAGCTTTTGCCCAAACACGCGGAGTACTACTACCAGGCGGGGAAGCTTTTCAGCGAGCGGAACCGGAACGACCTGGCGGAAAATTATCTTCACAAGGCCGCGGAACTCAACCCCAAGGACGGCAGGATACATTACGAGCTTGGGGTTCTGCTCTACAAGGATAAAAAAGCTTCCGAGGCGAAGGCCGCCCTCCAGGTCGCCCTTAAGTACTCCGGTGAAAACCCCGCCCGGATTCATTTTTATCTGGGAAAGATTCAGAAAGACGCGAAGGACTATATCGCCGCCGCCGCGTCCTTTGAAAAAGCCGCCCGGGACGCCCAGTTCAGGATGCGCGCCCTTGTCGAGCGGGGCGGCTGCTACATGTCGCTTAACGCCGTCGATAAGGCCGTTCCCGATCTTGAGCGGGCGGTAAAGTCCATTACCGACGAAGCAGCCCAGGAAAGCCTCTACGCCCGTTACTTTTTGGGGCTCTGCTACGAGAACACCCGCGAAATTGACAAGGCCATTGCCCAGTGGGACAGGATCTACAGCAAAAAAAAGAATTTCCGCGATGTCGGCGAAAAGCTTGCCAAGTACCAGGAACTCAGATTCGACGACAACATGAAAGATTATATGACCGCGGCCCCGGTTGATTTTGCCGATCTCTGCAAGGCCCTTGTCAGTCAGGCTATGGAGCTTAAGGTACAGGCCGCGAAAAATATCAATGAAGGCTGCGAGATTACAGCCATTGAAAGCGACGCCGCCAAATGGAGGAATACCCGGAAAATGCCCAAGCTCATCCGCTTTCTGCGCGGTTCCGATCCTATAGACGACTCAAAAGTGCGCTCCCTTCTGGACGACGCGAAAGCGGCAAACCTTACCAAGGCCGCCCTGGTTTCCGGCTCCGATTTTACCAGGACGGCCGTAGAATACGCAGCTTCCCGGCCGATAGAGCTTTATAACAAGGAAAAGCTGCAGGAACTGCTCGGCAAAGTCGCTTCGCCCGGGCCTTCAAAACCAACCCGCCGCGCATGAAGATTCTCTGCGTCTCCGATCAGATCGATCCCCTGGTTTATTCATCCGGCATTAAACAACGTTTCGGCGAGGTGAATTTTATTCTCAGCGCCGGGGATCTCCCTATGGATTATCTTGACTTCGTCAGCTCAAGCCTCAACAAGCCCCTGTACTTTATTTTCGGCAACCACTACGCCGAAGACCGGGACGGAAGCGGCGGCGTTCACATAGGAACAAAAGCAGTCCGCGAGGAGGGCCTTTTGATCGCGGGCCTCGGCGGTTCCATGCGTTACAACCGGGGGAAAAACCAGTATACCGAATCCGAAATGTATCTTGAAATTTTCAAGCTCCTCCCCCGTCTTTTTTTTAACCGGCTTTTTCACGGCCGCTACCTGGATATCCTTCTTACCCACGCCCCTCCCCGGGGGATACATGACCACAAGGACAAATGCCACACGGGTTTTAAGGCTTTTCTCTGGTTTATGAAGGTTTTCAGGCCGAAATACCTTATCCACGGCCATATCCACCTCTACGATCTTTCCGATATTCGTTCCACCCGCTGGTGCGACACATTGGTAATAAACGCCTACAGCCATTATATTATTGATATAGACCAATGAGCGCCGCAGAAATTCAGTTCCAGGCTTCTTCCGACTTTTCCCGCGCCCGGGGAAAAGCCGTGCTTTCCCGAATTCAGCATTTTATGGATGCCGACAGGGACAAGCTTCTTTCGTTCAACGATGTCAAGGAAATACTCAAGCCGAAAAACGAGGTATACCGGGGAACCGGGACGGTTCCGATAAAGCTCATCATCGGGAGCGAAGGCCGCTACCGGGACTTTAACAAATACTTTCTGCCAAAGGCGGAACACCTGCGAAGACGCTGGGAACGGGTGGACGAGGCGCACCTGAATTATCTGACTCTTCCTCCCATTCAGCTTTACGAGATCGGGGGAGTTTATTTTGTCCGGGACGGAAACCACCGGGTGTCCGTGGCCAGCGCCCAGGGCGTTGAGTTTATCGACGCGGAAGTTACAAGCCTTTCTTCGGAAATAAGCATCAACCCTTCCATGACAAGCGCCGATCTGCGGGACGCCCTTATCACTTATGAAAAAAAGATTTTTTACGAAAAAACAAATTTCGGGGAACTTACCGGCGACCGCGATCTCCGGTTTACGGCCCCCGGTTCTTACGACGTAATTTACAATCATATACTGGTACACAAATATTTTTTAAACCAGGACAAAACGGAGGAAATTCTCTTTTCACAGGCCCTCGTTTCCTGGTATAACAATGTTTACAAGCCGATAATCGAGATCATTCGGGAACAGTGGCTTCTGGCGCATTTCCCCGGCAGGAGCGAAAGCGATCTCTATGTATGGATTGTCAAGCACTGGGATTTTCTGAAAAAAAAATACGGGGTCTATTCCCTTGTAGAAGCCGCGCTGGATTTTTCAAAGAAATACGGACAAAGCCGGGGAAGATTCTTCAGATTCCTTGCCCTGCTGGCGGATCGCTTTTTTTGTCTTGTGGGGAAGGGTGCGAAAAAAAAGGAATGAAGATATATGGCGGTTTTATCAATCCAGTCCCACGTTGTGTACGGCCACGCCGGCAATTCCGCCGCCGTTTTCCCCATGCAGCGGCTTGGCCGTGAGGTCTGGGCCCTTAATACGGTTGAATTTTCAAATCACACCGGCTTCGGCGGTTTCCGCGGCAGGGTTCTCGGCGCGGAACTTGTTACGGAGCTGGTAAGGGGGCTTGAGGAAAGGGGCGTTCTGCGCGGCTGCGAGGCGGTCCTTTCGGGCTACCTGGGCGACGCGGCCGTGGGCCGCGCGGTAATCGACGCGGTGCGCCGGGTGCGCGGGTTTTCGCCGAAGGCCCTCTACTGCTGCGATCCGGTGATGGGCGATACGGGCAAGGGTTTTTACGTCAAGCCCGATATTCCCGCCATGTTCAGGAACGAAGTTACGGCCCTTGCCGATATTGTTACGCCGAACCAGTTCGAGCTGGAAGCCCTTACCGGGATTAAGGCCGATACCGCGGACGAAGCCCGCCGGGCGGTTAACGCGCTCCACGCCCTGGGGCCGGGCATCGTGCTTGTTACCAGTTACCGCGGCGCGGCGGACGCGCCGGGCGAAAAAACGGCGGCCCCCGGCGGGGCGGGGGAGGGCGGCAAAATCAGCATGCTGGTCTCGGACAAAAAGGATATCTACCAAATCAGCACCCCCGAGCTGCCCCTGGGAACGGGCCTTGCGGGTTCCGGGGATCTTACCGCGGCGATCTTTCTTTCCCGCTATCTTGAAACCGGCGACATAAAAAAAACCCTCGAGCTTTGCGCCGCTTCCGTCTACGGAATTCTTGAGGCAAGTTTCCTCGCGGCGGGCCGCGCGGGCAATTCGGAGGGAGCGGCCGGTTCCGCGGAAGCGGCGCCCTGCCCCGAACTCCTCATTGTCCGGGCCCAGGACGAACTGTGTTCCCCCTCCCATACCTTTGAGGCCCTGAGGCTGCGGTCATGAAACCGGCGGCGGCAAGCCGGGACTGGGCAAAGGAAAGCCCCTATGAACGCTTCTTCGATTTTATCGCCCCGGACGCGGATCGTTATACGATACTCCTCGCCCTGACCGAGAAGCTTATGCTTAACTCGGTTGTAATTCCGATAGAGGAGAAAAGCCATTTTTTCATATTCCCCCGGGGCCAAAGCCTTAAGCCTTCGGCGGGCGGAATTTTTCCGTTCCGGGGCCAAAGCCCCGTTATCCTCGTCGCCCATTACGACCGGGTTGACGGAAGCCCCGGCGCAAACGACAACAGCGCCGCGGTTTTTCAACTCCTCAAGGCGGCGCTCAGGCTTGGCGAACTCGGATCCGATTACTGGATCATCATTTTTACCGACAAGGAAGAACTTGAGGCGGGGGAAGGGATACGGGCCCAGGGTTCCTTCAGCCTGGCGGAAAAACTCAGAACCTGGGGGCTGGGCGACGCGCGGGTGTTCAATTTTGACGCGTGCGGCACGGGCGATACCTTTGTTATTTCCAGTACAACGGACTATCTTTTAAAGAACGACGAGCGGCCGGGCCTGCGCAGGACAAAGCAGCTTATCCTCGGCCTCAGGGATCAGGCCCTTGATACGGCCCGCTATCTCGGGCTGAACAAGGTGCTCCTTGTGCCCACGCCCTTTTCCGATGACGCGGGTTTTCTCCGGGCGGGCATCCCCGCGCAGACCGTCACCGTGCTTCCCGCCGGGGAAGCGGCGCCCTACGCCTCGCTGCTGCGCAATCGCCCCGACTTTGCCGGCCTGCTTATCGCCGGGACAATCAAAGACAGCTCCGACCGCCTGCTTGTCCCGGAAACCTGGCGCCGCCTGAACGGCCCCTCCGACAGCCACCTCAGGCTTACCCCGGGATTCTATGACCGGGTGGTGCGGTTCGCGGTGGAGCTTTGCCGAAGTTAAACGAAAACCAGCAATTCTACATTACAAAGTAGGTTGTCAAGACTAAAAGAAAGATTTACCACAAAGTCAAAGAAGTCGAAGAAGTATAAGAACTGAAGTATTAGCACTTCTTCTTTAACTTTTTTGACTTATTCGACTTCGCG
>JAISAK010000127.1 GCA_031266695.1 Treponema sp. | reverse complement strand
AGGCTGTCCATATCTGTACTCAGTTCGAGCAGATTCTTGAGCGATACGTATTCTTCGCTGCCTTCGGGGTCTGCCTTGAATTTTCTTGCTTCAATTTCAAGTTCCGCCATTTTTTTCTTTATAACTGACTTGTCAGGGCCGGCCACGGTTTTGAGGGTATCTGTAACCTGTTTTGGGAGTTTTTTATGGAGAAATTCTGAAATTCCCGCATTACGGAGATTCAAAATCCGGTAAATTCCGAAGTCGAGGTCGGACTTTTTGAGTTCAAAGATGTCTTCCAAGAGGTTTATAAACCTGTCAAGCTGCTGCGACATGGGCGATCCTTCTACTGGTTTTATCATATCATACTCTATGATAAACCGCCACTACCCGCCCGGCAATCTTGATACTGCTAACAGTACACTCATATTGCTCAGTGAAACTTTGACCAGAGGAACCGGATGCCGCGTACCTGCGGTACGAAAATTGGGCACGTCCTTCGACTACTTGGCTTATGGATTTTTTCCCTTAATTTATCACCCAAATACATTCCGCCATTGCACAGACCCTTTCTGTTTTTGTATAATTCTGTATAATTATACTCCATAGATTTGAGTTTGTCAGGCAAGGAATTGTCTAATTCGTTGCCTGACAAACAATTATAATCGGAATTCCCTGACAATTTCAGATTGTCAGGGAACATAACACTGTTTTGCATAAAATAGAAAACACGCAACTCGGGAAAAGGAGCCAGTATGGGTGATAATGTAGGAGGGGCGGGCCAGCGCACCCTCAAGGCCGGGGATCTTCCCCTCTCCCGCGGTATGTACCGCCCTGAAGATGAACACGATTCCTGCGGAATCGGTTTTGTAGCGGATATTAAGGGCCGGCGATCCCATTCAATTCTGACGCGGGGGCTTGAAGTTCTTGAGCGGATGGAACACCGGGGCGCGGAAAGCGCCGATAACAAAACAGGGGACGGTTCCGGCGTTCTCCTGCATATTCCCCATGATTTTTATAAAAAACATATCCCGAATTTGCCGGAAGCGGGACAGTACGGAACGGGGCTTGTCTTTTTTCCCGGCGCCGGAGAAAAGGACGCCGCGGAACACGGAAAATTAATCCTTGCGGATATTGACGAGGCCGCGGCAAAAACAGGGCTCGGGGTTTTGGGCTTCCGTGACGTGCCGGTACAGAGCGGCGTCGTGGGGCTTATTGCCCGGGCCGCGGAACCGGCGATAAGGCAAATCTTCCTGGCGCCGGAAAAACCGGCGGGTTCCGGGACGGCCCCCGGCGGCGGCGCTTCCGGCGGCGCAGCGGATATAGACTTCCAGCTCTACCTTTTCAGGAAGCGTCTTGAAAAGGCCCTCCGCTCCCGGGGTATCGAAGCCTATATACCTTCCCTTTCTTCGCGGGTCATCGTCTACAAGGGAATGATGATGTCATCCCAGCTCAGGGAATACTACCCCGACCTGAGCGATGAATCGGTTTCCACCGCGGTTGCCCTGGTACATTCCCGGTTCTCCACCAATACCTTCCCCAATTGGCCCCTTGCCCAGCCCTTCCGCATGCTTGCACATAACGGAGAGATAAATACCATCAAGGGAAATCGTTTCTGGATGGCCGCCCGGGAAGCCCTTTTTTCCCATCCGCGGTTCGGCGAATTCGGCGCCGGCGCGCTTGAGGAAATTCTTCCGGTTCTGGAACCGGAAAAAAGCGATTCGGCAAGCTTTGACAATGCCCTGGAACTCCTCGTCATGTCCGGCAGAAGCCTTCCCCAGGCCCTGATGATGCTGATCCCCGAAGCGTGGAATGACAAAAATCCCATCTCCGACGAGCTCAAGGCCTTCTATGAATATCACGCCTGTGTTATGGAACCCTGGGACGGGCCCGCTTCCATGGTTTTCTGCGACGGCCGCTATGTCGGCGGTACTCTGGATCGGAACGGCCTGCGGCCTTCCCGTTATACCATTACCGGGGACGATCTTATTGTCATGGCTTCCGAAACGGGGGTTCAGGATTTCAGGCCCGAAGAGGTTGTATACAAGGGCAGGCTCCTGCCGGGAAAACTGCTCCTTGTGGATATGGCCGAAGGGAGGATAATTCCCGACTCCGAGGTAAAGCAGAGCGTCTCCCTGCACAAGCCCTACCAGGACTGGGTGCGGAATAACGTGGTAACCCTGAAGCAGGAAGCGGCCGGAAATGCCGGGCCTGCCCCGGCGGCCGGAGCGGTTTTGGGCGCTCAGGCGGACCCGGGCGGCGTTTCCCTGGAACCGCTTTTTCACAAGGATCGGGCGCTGCTCTTTATGGAACGCGCCTTTGGCTACACCCGCGAAGACAGGGAGCGGCTCCTTCTTCCTATGGCGGAAGTCGGCGGCGAGCCGACCAGCTCTATGGGAACCGACACTCCTCTGGCGGTATTTTCCGAAAAGAACCAGCGGGTTTTTGCCTATTTCAAACAATCCTTTGCCCAGGTAACCAACCCGCCTATCGACTCCATCCGCGTAGACCTGGTGATGACTCTGACCAGCTTTGTGGGCCCCCAGCAGAATCTGCTTGACGAGACCGAAGCGCACTGCCGGCGGATTAAAGTCCTGTGCCCGATTATCACCCCGGAGGATCTGCGCGCCCTGCTTGCGATAGAGCCCGGTGTTTTCAGGCCGGGCACACTGGACGCCACCTTTGAAGGGAACGGGGCGCGGGCGCGGAACGGGGAAAGCAGCGCGCTGGAAGCGGCTCTGGATGTTTTGGTTGCCGACGCCTGCCGCGCTGTCAGGGAGGGCCTTTCCCTGCTGATTCTTTCCGACAGGAAGGCCCTTGATCCTTTGGCGGGACGCTGCGCCATACCAAGCCTCCTTGCCGCGGGCGCCGTGCATCACGGCCTTATTCGGCAGGGCCTGCGCATGAAGGCTTCGATAATCATGGAAACCGCGGAGCCCCGGGAGATCATGCACTTTGCGCTGCTCTTCGGCTACGGCGCGGATCTGGTTCTTCCCTACGGCGCCCTGGCTTCCATCGCGGGAATATGCCGCGGCTTTGACGGGCCAAGGCTTGACGACTATGCCCACGCCGAAAAGAACTATATCAAGGGCCTCAACAAGGCCATGCTCAAGGTAATGTCCAAGATGGGAACAAGTACCCTGCGTTCCTACCGGGGCGCCCAGATATTCGAGGCGATAGGCCTGGGGGACGCGGTTATCGAAAAATGCTTCCGGGGAACCGTAAGCAGGATAGCCGGCGCGGGTTTTTCGGAGCTTGAGACGGAAGCCCTGGGGCATTACCGCGCCGCGCGGAACGCCTGGGAAAAATCGGAGGAAGCGGCGGTTCCCGCCGATTACCTTCTCTGCGGCGACGGACAGTACCGCTGGCGGAGAACCGGCGAAAGGCACGCCTGGAACCCGGATTCAATCTATCTCCTGCAATGGGCTGCCAGAACCGGCGACTATCAGAAGTTCAAGCAGTTCAGCGATCTTGCCAACAAACTTAACCGGAGCCCCCATGTAATCCGGGGTCTGCTGGATTTTGCGGCTCCGGGTTCGGTAAAAGACGCTCCTTCCTCGGCAATACCTCTTGATGAGGTGGAAAGCGTTGAGGCAATCATGAAGCGCTTTACCACCGGCGCCATGTCCTTTGGCTCAATTTCCAAAGAGGCCCATGAGACCATCGCCATTGCGATGAATTCGATTAAGGGAAGGTCAAACTCGGGTGAAGGCGGGGAGAATCCGGAACGGTTTGCGCCGGGTCCCGACGGAAAGTGGAAGAGGAGCGCCATCAAACAGGTTGCCTCCGGCCGTTTCGGCGTGACCAGCGAGTACCTTGCCAATGCCATTGAGCTTCAGATCAAGATAGCCCAGGGCGCCAAACCCGGCGAGGGCGGGCAGCTTCCGGGGCATAAGGTTGATGTTCAAATAGCCAAAACCCGTTATTCAACGCCGGGCGTTACCCTTATCAGCCCGCCTCCCCATCATGATATTTATTCGATAGAAGATCTGGCGGAATTGATATTTGATCTCAAAAACGCTAATCCCGAAGCGCGGATCAGCGTAAAGCTGGTAGCCGAAACCGGCGTCGGAACCATTGCCGCCGGGGTTGCCAAGGCCCACGCGGACAATATTCTTATCTCCGGGTACGACGGCGGCACCGGGGCAAGCCCCCAGTCGAGCATACGCCACGCGGGAATCCCCTGGGAACTGGGGCTCTCCGAAACTCACCAGGTGCTGGTACGCAACGGTCTGCGGGGCAGGGTGCGGCTGCAAACCGACGGTCAGCTCAAGACCGGCCGGGATATTGTGATTGCCGGCATGCTGGGCGCCGAGGAATTCGGCTTCGGCACTTCAACCCTTATCGTGCTGGGCTGCGTCATGATGCGCAAGTGCCATGAAAACACCTGTCCTATGGGCGTTGCTACCCAGGATCCGGACCTGCGCAGGCGCTTTTCCGGCAGGAGCGAACATCTGATCAACTTTTTCCGCTTCCTTGCCCAAGAGGTGCGGGAGATCATGGCCTCCCTGGGCTTCCGCCGTTTTGACGATCTTGTCGGCAGGGCGGATTTGCTCCTTCCCCGGAAAAATCCCGGCGCGGGGAATTCCCTCGCTTCCGCAAAGGCCGCGGGGGTGGATCTTTCCCGCATCCTTTACCGCGCCGCGGGGCCCGAATACATCCCCGGCGGTACGGATACCTGTTGCACGCAAAACCAGATCCACAAGATCGACAATGTTCCGGATCGGCAGCTTATTGAAAAGTGCCTTCCCTCGCTGGACAATAAAACTCCCACGGCCTTCAGGTTTCCGGTAAGGAACACTGACCGGGCTGTCGGCGCCATGCTTTCCTGGGAACTTAGCCGGCGCTTCGGCGGGCAGGGGCTTCCCGAAAATTTTATCACCATTGATTTTACCGGTTCCGCGGGACAGAGCTTCGGCGCTTTTCTTGCGAGAGGGATCACCTTTCGTCTGGCGGGGGATACCAACGACTACCTGGGCAAGGGGCTTTCGGGGGGGCGCATTGTCGTGGCGCCGCCTCCGGGTTCGGCCTTCAAGTCAAACGAGAATATCATCGTGGGGAACACGGTGCTTTACGGCGCAAGCTCCGGCGAACTCTATGCAGCGGGCGTTTCCGGTGAACGCTTCTGCGTACGAAATTCGGGGGCCCTTGCCGTTGTGGAGGGAACCGGAGATCACGCCGCCGAATATATGACAGGCGGCCGCCTTGTGGTGCTCGGCCAGGTGGGCAGAAATTTTGCCGCGGGTATGTCCGGCGGCATTGCCTATGTCCTGGATGTAAACGGCAGCTTCGAATATTTTCTTAACAAGGGAATGGTAGAACTTTCCGGCCTTGATAACGAAGAAGATGAAAACTTTGTAAAGGACTGCATCAAAAAGCATATCTACTGGACCGAGTCGGAATACGCCAAAGGCCTTCTGGACGACTGGAATGTCCGGAAGCAGAAATTCGTCAAGGTGCTTCCGGTTGAATACAAGAGGGCGCTTCAGGAAATGAAGCTTGCCGAACTTGACCGGAAACTCTTTGAGATTCGGGAACGGGAAGAAATAGAGGTTAAGTCTTAGACAGATTCACGGAGGAAAAAGAAGTGGGCGATCCAAGGGGATTTTTAAAGATAAAGCGGCAGGTTTCGGGCTACCGGCCCGTAGAGGAACGAATCAACGATTACAGCGAAGTTGAGACCCGGCTTTCCGACGGGGACAGGCGCGCCCAGGCCGCGCGCTGTATGGACTGCGGCGTGCCCTTTTGTCATTGGGCCTGCCCCGTCGCCAACGTCATGCCCGAATGGCAGGACAGGATTTACCGGAACGACTGGGCCGGCGCCTGGGCTGTTTTGCAGGAGACCAACCCTTTTCCGGAATTTACCGGCCGGGTCTGCCCCGCGTTGTGCGAGGCTTCCTGCGTGCTTGGCGCCAACGACGAGCCGGTGACCATACGGCAGAATGAACTTGCGGCCGTTGAAAAGGCTTTCGAGCTGGGCCTTGTTACGCCCCGGCCGCCGAAGATCAGGAACGGCAAAAAAGTCGCCATAATCGGCGCGGGGCCCGCCGGTCTTTCGGCCGCCTGGTTCCTTAACCGCAGCGGTTTTTCGGTTACCCTTTACGAGGCGGATCAAAAGCCCGGCGGCTATCTTCGCTACGGTATTCCCGATTTCAAACTGGACAAAAATTTTATAGACCGCCGGATTAAGCTGATGGAAGCCGAGGGCGTTGTCTTTAAGACGGGCGCGCGCGTCGGAAGCGCCCGCTACGGTTTTGGCGCAAAGGGCGCGGACGGCGCGGGTTCCGCCGGTGCGGGCGGGCCTGCGCTTGTTGACGCAAAGCGGCTTGAGGCTTCTTTTGACCTGGTACTCCTCACCGTCGGCGCGCGCGAGCCCCGGGATCTTGCGGCGCCCGGCAGGGAATACTCGGGGGTGGTGCAGGCCCTGGATTATCTTTCGCTTCAAAACCGCGTGCTTGGCAGCGAAGACCCGGGGCTGGAGCCTGTTACCGCTTACGGCAAGCGTGTTGTGGTTATCGGCGGCGGCGATACCGGCTCGGATTGCGTGGGAACGGCGAACCGCCAGGGCGCAAGCTCGGTGACTCAGATTGAAGTTATGCCCATGCCGCCGGAACACAGGTCCGAATCGGCGCCCTGGCCGCTTTGGCCGACGGTACTCAAAACCTCAAGCTCCCACCTGGAAGGCGGGCAGCGGCTTTGGGCTGTCAACACAAAGTGTTTTAACGGCAGAAACGGGGCGGTCGATTCGATTAAGGTGTGCAAGGTCGAATGGGCCATGAAGGACGGCCGTTTTGCCATGACGGATATACCCGGCTCCGAATTTGAACTTGGCGCGGATCTTGTACTTCTTGCAATGGGCTTTACCCATGTGGTACAGGAGGGCCTTGTAAAAGACCTGGGCCTTGAGCTGGATGCCCGGGGCAATATCCGTACCGAAGGCAGCTTCCATACCTCCAACCCCAGGGTCTGGGCCGCCGGCGATTCCCGCAACGGCGCGAGCCTTGTGGTCCGCGCCATTGCCGACGGCAAGGCCGCGGCGGAAGCCATCGCCGCGGGGCTGACATAGCCGGTTCAGAACACCGCCACTACGCTGCCGTCGGCCCAGGTTTTGACAATGTAGTCCTTTATCCTTTGGGAAAGCAGAGCCTTTTTCAACGCCTGAATTCCCGCGTCGTTTTCCCTGCCCC
>JAISAK010000091.1 GCA_031266695.1 Treponema sp. | reverse complement strand
TTCCCGTCTTACCCAACTGGCGGTCATCGATATGATCTACTCCCTGCTGATTTCCAAAGATCTGAATTCCGCCATCACGGCCCTGGAACAAACCATGACCGCCACCCATAACCGGGCGGCGGGATAAACATATAGAAATCAGGGGAAAAGTCACCCCGCCCCTGACCGCCCCCGAACCCAAACTCGCGGACTCCGGGGCGGCTATAAAATTGCGGTATTTTTGGCGGGGTGATTTCAAAATTGCAATTTTGAAATCACCTTTATTTTATTTATGAAAAATAAATTACACTACGGAAAAAATTTCGGGAAAAACACCGGGATAACAGACAACTAGACATAACGGATCGGCAGCTTAAAAGGCCGAACCCCGGGAGACTCCAAACAAATTAACCGTTTTTTCCTTTTGTTCGCAAAATACGGTAATGATTTCAAAACTTTGATGAAGGGTACGTTGAATTATCCGGCGGCGGGGCTTGATCAAAAAAGCAGCCGGATAATCAAAGGGATGGCATGGTTTTTGCTATGTTACACAGGTATGATCGAGTTTTTACCGGAAACTGATGTAGCCGTTATCGGCGGCGGCCTGGCGGCTATGGAATCCGCCCTGGCGGCGGTTCATAACAACTCATCTCTCCGGGTGACAATACTTTCCAAAAAGGCGGTAGGCTTGTCCGGCGCTTCATTGGTATCAATGTCGGTACACCGTTTTGCTCCTTCGGAAGAGGGGCTCAGGGAAACCTACCGCCAAAATTTCGCCGCTTCCAGCCAGAAAATCGGAGAGCCGGTTTTGCGGGAAATTTTGATCCGCGAGGGAATAGCCGCGGTGGAAAAACTCGAAACCCTGGGAATGCCCCTGGAATTCAAAGACCTGCCCGGCGCCGGCGGAAAACGGTACCGGCACCTTGGCTGCTGCAACCCAAAGATGGGGCAATATCTTACCAAACCCCTAAGCCGTTATGTGGGCGGACAAAAACAGATAAGTTCCTTTCAGGACTACGCCGCCTTCGATTTGATAACAGACCGGGGCGCGGCAAGAGGCGTCCTGGCGGAAAAAAACGGTTCTTTCTTTGCGCTGCCCGCCCGGACGGTAATTCTGGCCACAGGCGGCAGCGGTTTTGTTTTCGGTAACACCAGCGCCACCAACGACCTTACCGGAGACGGCTACGGTCTTGCGCTTCGGGCCGGCCTGCCGCTTCGGGATATGGAATTTGTTCAATTCTATCCCTATCAAATATACAGCCCCGGCCGCTGCAATATTTTCCCCGATGTCTTTGAACACGGCGCGGTTTTTCTTAATGAGTTAGGGGAACGTTTTATGGCGGAGTTCCCCAAAAAGGAACAGGAAAACAGGGACATCCTTGCCCGAAAGATGTACGGACAGAAGGAAGTATTTTTTGACATTACTTCCTGCGATACGGAATACCTGAAGAGGGAGTGTAGCGAAATTGAAAATTTGCGAAAGAAGCATAAGGCCGCCCGTTTTCGCGTAAAGCCGGTAGCTCATTTCATGATGGGCGGCATCCCCCTGCGGCCCGACTGCGGAACGGATATTGCCGGCTTGTTCTGCTGCGGGGAAGTTACCGGCGGCCTTCACGGGGCCAACCGTGTCGCCGGCAGCGCCCTGACGGAAGCCGCAGTGTTTGGCAGCCGGGCGGGCCGGGCCGCCGCTTTATTCGCCGCGGGCGCCGAAGGACAGGGCCCGGAAAAAAAGAAGCTGAAGGCATGGGCGGAAGACCGGAGCAAAACATTTTTCCCCGCCCCCGGCAAAGACGACCCCGGCCAAATCATCGCCGAATTAAGGAGGGTAATGTGGGACAAGGCGTCCATTGTCAGAAGAGAGTCCTCCCTGATCGAAGCCCGGGAATCCCTGGCGGAGCTGAAGGAACGGCTGATGCGTCAAAGCCCCGCTTCCCTCCGCTCCTGGCTTGAAGGCGTCAATCTGCTTTCTACCGCCGAAGCGATTGTCGCTTCCGCGCTGTTGAGACGGGAGAGCAGGGGCGCTCATTTCAGGGAGGATTATCCCGCTCCCGGGGAAGATTTTGACGGCAGTATGGTTTATCAAAAGGGTAACGCCGTTTTCTGCCCCGCCGCGAATTTGGAAAGGCCGGAGAACAAAGCCTTTGTCCAGTGATTTTTTTAATGACTTTTTTCTAGGGAATTGCATTGGTACATGGTTATATTATACTTGTTCATGGAATCTTTTAAGATTCCCGGAGCAATTTCAAAATAATTTATTTTGAAATTGACTCTATATATAACCGGGTATAATCCCGTTTGACTTTTATTTTAAGGAGAGTTTAACATGGAAAAACTAATCATCACCAACATCGGCATTATCGCTACCGGGGATTTCAGCAAACCTGTTATCCCGGGCGATACAATCGTTATCGAGGATAAGCTCATCGCCGCCATAGGCGGCAAAGAGCTTGCCGCTAATCCCGGGGACGCGAAAGTAATCGACGCCGCGGGCACTACGGTTATTCCCGGTCTTTGGGATTCCCATGTGCATACCACTATCGGAGATTTTGCCCCCCGGCAGTCCACGTTGAATTATATCGACAGCGCCCTTCACGGCGGAGTAACAACCATGATCTCGGCGGGAGAGGCCCACTTCCCCGGCCGGCCCACGGATCCGACAGGCGCCAAAGCGGTCGCCATTGTAAGCCACAAGTCCTTTGAAAAACTGCGGCCCTCCGGCGTTAAGGTTCACGGCGGCGCCCTGATTCTGGAAAAGGGGCTTACGGAAAAAGATTTTGAAGAGCTGAAGTCCGCCGGGGTCTGGCTGGTCGGCGAAATCGGATTAGGGAGCATCAAGAGTCCCGCGGACGCCGCGCCTATGGTGGAATGGGCCCGCAAAAACGGCTTCAAGGTACAGATGCACACCGGGGGCACTTCCATTCCCGGCAGTTCCACTGTTACCGCCGCGGATGTTATCGCCACCAAACCCGACGTGGTTTCCCATATCAACGGCGGCCCCACGGCGATTTCCCGCGCCGAGGTAGACCGGATCATGGACGAAACAAATTTCGCCCTGGAAATTGTCCAGTGCGGTAATCCCAAGATCGCGGATTACGTTGCCCGGAAAGCCAAAGAAAAAAATATCCTGGGACGGATCATCTTCGGTAACGACGCCCCCTCCGGCACCGGCCTTATCCCCCTCGGTATACTCCGCAACATGTGCCAAATTGCCTCGGTTTCCGACATTGCCCCCGAATTGGTTGTCTGCATGGCGACCGGCAACACCGCCAGGGTATACGGATTGAACACCGGCATCATCGCTCCCGGAAAGGAGGCGGATCTGGTCATTATGGATACCCCTATGGGTTCGGTTGCCAAAAACGCCCTCGAAGCCTTTGCCTGCGGGGACATTCCCGGAATCAGCCACGTGATCATTGACGGCGCCGTTAAGGTTTCCAAAAG
>JAISAK010000055.1 GCA_031266695.1 Treponema sp. | reverse complement strand
AGAATATCCGCGGTGGAAACTTCCCCGGTGATTTCCCCCAGGCAGTTGACCGCCTCCCGCAGCGGCGCGGCGATAAGTTCAAGGGCTTCGCCCCGTCCGGCCAGATCCAGGGCTTCTTCGATCGCGGCGGCCGCACTCTCCACCAGCGTTTTTTGCCGCGCGGAGCCGAGGGCGGCTTCGGCCAGGGCGGAACCGGCCGCGCTGCTTGCGCCGTCCTCCGCCGGGGCGGAAGCTTCAACCGCGGCGGCAATTGCCCTGGCCAGGGCCTCGATACCTTCACCCGTTTTCGCGCTGACGCTGACAAGGCCGGCGGAACCTGCCCGCGCGATGTCCGGCCCCGCGGACGGCGGCGCGATATCCGCCTTGTTCCGGACGATAAGACAGGGTTTGTCCGCGATCTCCGCAAGAAAAGCACTGTCCTCCGGCCCGGAACCCGCAGCGCCGTCAATAACATAAAGAACAAGTTCCGCCTCTTTGAGCAGTCCGAGGCTCCGTTCCACGCCTATCTTTTCTATCCTGCCGCCGGAGTCCCGCAGGCCCGCGGTATCGGCAAGCCGGACGGGAAGGCCTTCAATGGAAACCCAGGCTTCTATCCAGTCCCGGGTGGTGCCGGGGATTTCGGTAACGATTGAACGCTCTTCCCCGAGAAGCCGGTTAAAAAGGCTCGACTTGCCCGCGTTGGGCCGGCCGGCGATAACCGCGAGAATTCCTTCCTGGTAGATACGTTCCCTCCGCCAGGAAGCGGCGAGCCGTTTCAGCCGTTTGAGGGCTTCTTCGGCCCGCGCGCCGCCGGGGAATCTTCCCGCCTCTTCGCCGTCGTCCGGGTCTATCTCGTCCTCGGAATAATCGAGGAAGATCTCGACCGCGGCGAGGGCTTCCGCGAGGAGGCTTTTTATCCCGGTGATTTCCTTTTCAAGTACGCCGGAAAGGCGATTCACCGCATGACGCAGGCCCTCGCCGGTTTTAGCCGAAACCAGTTCCATCACGGACTCCGAGCGGGTAAGGTCGAGCTTGCCGTTCATAAAAGCGCGGAAGGTGAATTCGCCGGGCAGGGCGTCCCGAAAGCCTGCCCCGCGGAGCGCGTCCATAATCGCCCTGCCGGCCGCCGCGCCGCCGTGGCCGGATATGTCCAGGCTGTCTTCGCCGGTATAGCTTTTGGGCGCCCGGAACACCGATACGAGCACCTCGTCGATTTTTTCCGCCGGGCTGCCGGGCGCGGTAATCCAGCCGTGCAGCACCGTGTTCCCCCGCGCCCGCAGCAGCCTGGGGGGGGAAGAAAAAACCGCGGCGGCAAGTTCTATCGCGCCTTTTCCGGAACAGCGGATCAGGGTCAGCGCGCTTTGGGCCGGCGGAGTTGCGAAGGCGGCAATGGGCGAATCGTCGCCGTAGGAGATCGCCGTTTTGCTTTGCGCGCGTTCATTTTTCATTCGGGCGTTTCTTCCGGTTCGATATTTTTTCCGGCCAGGCCCAGGGCCAGGAAAAGCGCGGGCGCGGCGGCGGAATTCCAGAGTCCGATCAGGGCAAAACGGAGGAAATAAAAAACACGGTAATTGGCGGAAAAAATCGCCGGGGCCCCGAAGCGGCCTTCCGCGCCGGGCAGGAGTTTTTCGGAGGCAAACAGGAGCAGGAACATTCCGGCGGCGCCGGTTAAAAAGCGGCCCCCGCGGCTCAAGAATTCAAGCCCCCTGCTTTTGCCGGAATTGCCCCGCGCCTTAAATCCGATGAAGCGCTTGTTCAGACCGCAGCCCAGGCCCATGCCGAGAAAGGCCGCCGCCGGCATCAGCACTTCGTCGGAGGGTTTATAGAGAATCATGAGGAAGGCCGCCGCCGCGCAGGCGGTAAACCGGACCCGCGGGCCGCCCTGCTCAAAAAATTTCGTCAGCCGCGGCTCAAGGAGAAAGTAGGCCCCTGTAATGAGGCCGCCGAGAATCCAGCCGCCGAAAACATCCGTGGGAAAATGTACCCCAAGGTACACGCGGGAAAAACCTATAAGGAGGCAGAGCAGGGCGGCGATAAAACGGTAGCGCTTTTTTTTCAGCCAGGAGGCGATGATGAAGAACATTACCAGTGAAGTCTGGGCATGTCCCGAAGGAAAGCCGCCGAACCGTTCCGCGACAAAACCTACCGCCGGATCGTAGGCCGCAAAAAAAGGCCGGGGCTGGTCAAGGAGGAATTTCAGGCTCAGGTTAAGCCAGGCGGAAAATAACACCGCCAGCGCAAGACGGCTTCCCTTTTTTTCGTCAAAACACCAGTAGACAAGGGGAAGCAGAATCATATAGGCGGGAAGGCTTCCGAGGCTTGTGACGGCGAGCATAAGCAAGGTCAGGGGAGGGCTGGCAAAGGACTGTACCGCCCTTATAAGATCGAGTCCCTGCCGCAATATTTCTTCCATTGCTAGAATCCTTCGAAGAAGGACTGCTGAACGTTGTTTATCGCCGCCTCCTGATCCTTTGTCGGTGTAATGATAATGTCTCCCATAAGCTCCCTGATTCGGTTTTGCAAGGTTATCTTATCTATACCGACTAATATAAAAAAATCATAGATCTCCGCGGCCGTTGTTTCCGCGCCCTCCTGCGGGACCTCCCGCCGCTTAATCCAAAAAGTTCCTTCCCTGACGGCGCCGGCATAGTCGGCGTCCGACGCGCTCTTTACCAGGTTTTCGAAAAAATCACCGTATTCGTCGTCGGGGTAGAGCTTTGCCGCGGCAAGGAGCCTCTTTTCGATCCTTTCCGCGGCAAGGATCGAAAAATCCTGTTCCACGGCAAAACTCGTTACCCATTGACTCAGGGCGTCGAAATTTTTCCCCCTGTTCTCCGCGATAAAGACATATTTTTCCGAATACCGTCCAAGAGCTTCCACGCTTTTAATTCCGCCGTTTATAAAAAGATATACCCAGTCGGGAATAAGAGCGCCGGCGGGTCCGCTTTGCGATTCGATTATTGACAATAAATCCGCTTCCTGCCCGGCCGGAGGGTTTGCCGTTAGGGGATCGACAGAGGCTGCCGGATCAAAAATAATCTTTCTGGGTTCTCCGGCGCAGGAAGCCAAAAACAGAAGGCCGGCAAGAAAGGCCGGCATGGCGCGATTGATTTTCACGGTACACCCGGCTGCTACTCAGGAATTTTGTTCGGAGGCCGGTTCTTTCTCATCTGCTTCGGAGGTTTCCGTTTCCGCCGGCGCATCCGCCGGCCCAGCGGCGGATTCGGTGATGGTTTCGGCAATGGTTTCCGCGGCGGCCGGTTCGGGGGTATTCCGATTTGGAGCCGCCGGTATTTGTTCCTTATTTTCCCGCCCGGGAGCGGCGGTTATTTCCGCCTCTTCTTTTTTTCCTTCTTCTTTTTCTTCCGCCGGCAATACGGCTTCTGTCAACCCCGCGGAATCCCCGGGATCCGCGTCTCTTTCAGGGGGAGGCTGATCCGACGCCTCGACAATGATAGGCGAGGATAAATAGAGGACGGCCAATTCCCCCCACATCATTTGGGCCGGGACAGATCCGGCGGTTTCATCGGCCGCGGCGGAGGCCGTCGTCAACGCGCCGCTCCGGCCGGAATATTCGGAATAACCAGAATAACCGGAATAAACATCGCCGGACCGGTATTCCCGGACAGTACTTTCCCAAAGAGACCGGGATTCGGAGGACGCGCCATTTTCGGCGGAAGCGCCGGTATTTTCCGCCCTTTGACCGGTACCGGTTTTTCTGACTTCGTCCGCTGCCGGTACTCCCAGCTTGACGCGGACTTCACCGCTCGGGGGAACCGTCAGGTCTATGCTTTCGGGCTCCGGCTGAAAACTTAAACCGGCTTCAAGGCCAAGCTGCGCTTCAAGCCGGTTTTCCCTTAAATAAAAGCCGACAAGAACGGCGACAGGGGAATCGGAGGAGAAAGGCCCGGGGAGCGCGATCTCTTTCGCGGAACCTCCCGGCACGCTCAGGCTGAGAAAAAGATTCCCTTCTTTCAGAGTCAGCTCCGCGGAAGCCGCGTCTTCTTCGGGCGAAAATTTTGACCGAAAAGAAAAACCAAGGATGGGGCCTTCGGAGATCGGCTTGAAACGCACCAGAAATTGTCCGCCCCCTTCTTTTTTGTCTTCCCGGTAAAAAGAAATCGGCGGAACCTGGTATGCTTCACCCGTGCCGATGGAAAGGCCGTAGCTGTTATCGGAAGGCAGCCATCGGGGAATTTTTTCGTCCATAGGTATCAGCGCCCGTTCCGTCGCTACGGGGTTTTTTGAATCCTGCAGGCTGCCCCTGAACTGGTACCAGTGAATTAGGGCGCTGTTGTCCCCGGTAAAACTGTCATGGTATTTTTCAGAGAAAAAACTTGTGCGGGAAGCTTTTGAAGAAACCGGAAGGGAGATTACGCGGGAAACCCCCACCATATCCCGGTGCGCCTGAACGGGAAACACTTCCGCCCGTACCGCGTGGAAACCGGTCTGCTCCGGGGTTTTCCAGAGTATATTGCCCGCACCGTCCGCCAGTCTTCCCTCGTTGATCCGTTTTCTGCCGTTATACCAAATAATATAAGGATCAAGCGCATCGTCATATTCCAGGCTGGCTTCCAGCATAACCGTCGTTCCCGGCGGAATAAGCTGGGTTCTGTCGAGGCTGCCGGGAAGGTACATCTTGACATCCTTCAGCGCAAAATCGGAATCGCCCAGATAGTAGAAAGATTTTTCAGCCTGGTAGAGCGTTTTATTTTCACCGTAAACCTGTTCCCCGCCAAGGACATGGAAGATCAGCGTATAGAACCCCCGCCCCAAATTCTTCGGCAGGGGGAAAAAGGGCAGATTCTCGTCAAGGTCATCGACATGAATGAGGGTTTCTTCATTATCGGTGTTTTTATAACCGGTGGTTTCATAAGGCGCGGCTTCACCAAACCAGTCTTCGCCCGTATTTATTTTCGCCGTTTGGACGGGAATCGATTCTTCCGCTGTTTCCCCGTTTTCCTCTTCGGCGTTTGTTTTGCCTTCCACCTTCTCCTCCGGGGCCGGTAAAGAATCCCCTGTCCTTACCTCTCCGGCAGCATAGTCATAGTAATAGGTTTCAGGGCCGGTATCCGTTTCCCCGTTTTCAATATCCCTCAGGGTATAGTGAATTTTCCCCCCGACAATTTCCCCCTCGGCGTTCTGCAGATAGACCATCAAACCTGTAACATCAGGGTCTTTGGTTATGGATCCGGCGAAAAAGGGGCGTATTTTATCGTCATACTTGACAAGGGAACAGCTGTCCAGGGAATCATCATTAATCAGGGCGTTTATCCGGTATGTTCCGGAAGAGGGCAGTACAATGTCCAGCTCCCCGCAGGTACTGAAAAAGAGGAGTAAAATGAAAATTCCAAAGGTTTTTCTGAGGATACGCATACCCATTATAAGTATATACTATATATACGGTAAAATCCAGCGAATTCAACAGGGTAAAAGCATTTACTATTAGGCCTGGACAAAGTTCGCCTCTCCCCGGGGCAGATTTACCGATTTCAGCGTCAGCCTGACAGGGTCGTTGGGCTCAACCTTTCCCTTGAGGGGAACCTGGGTTTCCAGGGCCAGGGCGGGAATCATGAGGACCCAGGCGTTCCCTTTTTTTTCAAGAGCCACGGCGTCCCAGGAGGAGTCTTTTTTGTCCAGAAGGTACACGCAGGTCCAGTGAAGCCGGGAAACGCGTTCCGCCCGCGCCACCGCGGAGGCCGCCGCTTCACCCGCTCCCAGCCGCGCCGAAACTTCGTCTTCGGAAAGGGCTTCCCCGCCCCGGAGCATTGCGCGCAACTGCAGATGCGCAAGGAGATCCGTATAACGGCGCAGGGGGCTGGTAACCTGGGAATAGGCCTCAAGGCCGAGGCCCCAATGGGGTCCGGGCCTGACCGAAAGGCTCCGGGGCCTCATGCAGCGGCGGAGCTGGTAAAAACCTGCCATACCCGGAAGCGGCTCCCGGGGCAGGTCCCCCACTTCCTGCGTTACATGGGGAAAGGCCGTAAAGGGGGCATCCCTGTTCCGGCGGCTTACATAGAGGCTCGCGGCCTCGCCGGCAAGGAGCATGCACTCCCTGACCATAAGAGCGGAGCGGTACGGTATAATAGGATCAACGGAAACCCTGCCCCCGGCCGCGGTAATGTGCGTTTCGGGAAGCTCAATGCTGACGGCTCCCCGCTCTGTGCGGCGGATTAGGTTCCTTTCCGCAAGGGCGCAGAGCGCCGCAAGCAGCGCCGCGTCCGTGCCCGCCGCGTCAGTCCCGGCTGTGGATTCTTCGACAAGCCTGTCCACCTCTTCGTAGCTAAGCCGCCGCACCCTTACCAGGGACGGGAAAATTTCCGTATCCCTGATTTCACCTTTTTCATCAAGACTGATCTTGAAGGTCAGGGCCGGCGAAATTTCCGAAAGTCCCAGGGCAAAGAGGGACAGAGCTTCATCGGCGATCATTCGGGACGTTCCTTCGGGAAGATAAAGGGTGGCGCCGCGGTCCCGGGCCTCCCGCTCCACGGGGCCGGCCGCGGAAATTGAGGAGGCGGGATCCGCTACATGCACATAGAGAACAGGGGCCGCCGAAGATGTTCCGTCCAAGCCTGAAAAACTTTCGAGTGAAACCGCATCGTCGGGATCGGCGCTCCAGGGACTGTCGATGGCAA
>JAISAK010000046.1 GCA_031266695.1 Treponema sp. | reverse complement strand
TGGCCATGAAAATTATCCTCCAGTTTTCCCGGCGCATGCGTTATCTGGACGAGGCGCTTACCCGGCTTACCCTCAAAAACACCGCCGAGGCGGACCCTTCCCATCTCTTCAAGGTTGCCGAATATTACGCCCGGCAGAGCCAGTATAACCAGGCCTACTACGCCTACCATCAGTACATAAAATACTGTCCCCGGGGGGAAAACGTAAATACCGCCAGGGAACGGATGATGAAGATAGCCCCCTATGCCACGGCGGTAAAACTGGATTACAAGCCCGACGAATTCAACCGGGTGTATCCAAAGGATTCCATGCTTTTTTCCGAGGGGGAGCCGGGGGACGAGCTTTACATTATCCAGAAGGGTACGGTAAAGATAGCCAAAATCGTCGGCAACAACGAAGTGCTTCTGGCCGTACTCAAGAGCGGCGATATCTTTGGGGAGATGGCCCTGCTTGAGGCAAAACCCCGCGCCGCCAGTGCCGTGGCCTACGCGGACTGCCAGGTGCTGGCGGTCAACCGCGCCAACTTTGAACGCATGATCGGCAGCCAGCCCCAGATTATCGCGCGTCTTACCACGCTTCTCGCGGAGCGTATCTGGTTCATCTACAAGCAGCTTGCCAACACCCTGATCACCGATCCCCTGGGACGGATGTATGACGCCCTCCTTATCCAGCTTGAGAAAAACCGGGTGTTTACGAATTCTTCCCAGTCCTACACCTTTGACTTTGGCCCCAAGGAGCTTTTGAACATGGTCGGCCTTTCGCAGAGCGACGGCACCCTGGTACTGAGGAAGCTCCTGGAAAACAGGAAAATCCAGATACTGAAGGATAAAATATTCGTGGCCGACAGCTCCGAAATCGGCAAGCAGACCGAATACTACCGCAAGATGCAGAAAATCGAGAAGGCCCGCCAGGAACACGCCGTGTCCTTTGCCGCCAGACCCCTGCTGTAGGGACGATACATCGGGAATGAACCTCCCCGTCCCCTGAGTTTCATGGAGTTTTTGTTCCGCATTTCTCATAAGTTTACCGCAAAGATCGCCAAGGTTACGCAAAGAATGCAAAGCAACGAGTTTCCTTTGCGAACGCGAACCTATGGTTCGATGTGCCTTCTTCGTGCCCTTTGCGGTTTATTTCTTCTATCGAATTAAAATAAAGAATTTTAACCACAGATCTCTGTGAAACTCTGTGTACTCCGTGGTTTTTCTTATTCGACTTCTTCGACTTCGCGGTTATTTCTTCTTTGAAATTCACGGGGTTAAAAAAGTAAACGCCGATGCCCTGCAAAAGGTATAAGTCTCCTGTTTTTTTACCGATAATAATACTAACGGAGGTTCCCTTGATCAGAGGATGGTATACCGGCGCCAGCGGCATGCGGGCCCAGCAGTGGCGGCTTGATGCGGTGGCAAACAATCTGGCAAATGTGGATGTGGACGGCTACAAGCGGGACGTGGCGGCCTTTAAGGCCTTTCCCGAACTGCTTATCCGAAGGCAGGATGACGACGGGGTTTACAAACATCCCTTCGGCTCCGCCGACGCGGCGCCTGTCGTAGGGAAAATGGGAACCGGCGTGGAACTTAACGAACTGTATACCAGTTTCGAGCAGGGCGCGCTGAAGGAAACCCAGAGCGATTTTGACATTGCCCTGGACGGAAAGGGTTTTTTGTCGGTCGCCACTCCCTGGGGCGAGCGCTATACCCGGAACGGATCTTTCCAGCTTGGAAAAGAAGGCTACCTTGAAACCAAGGAGGGCTATCCCGTACTCGGCGAAAATGGGCCCCTCAGGGTAAAGGCCAATAATTTCAAGATCGATAAAGACGGCCGGGTCTGGATCAACGCCGCCTACGCGGACGACCCCGGCCTGATGATCTCCCGGGAAAACAATATCTGGGAAGAAACCGCCCTTCTGGACACTCTGCGGCTGGTCGATTTTGAACTTGACCGGTACCTTGAAAAACAGGGTTCCAGCCTTTACCGCGAAAGTGACACCTCGGGCCCCGCCCGCGTTATGGAAGCGGGCTCAAGGCCCGCGGTAATTCAGGGCTTTGTGGAGGGCTCCAATGTAGACCCCGTTGTCGAGATGGTTCAGATGATCGAAGTCAACCGGGCCTATGAGGCCAATCAGAAAATAATCCAGACCGAAGACGCCGCGCTGGGCACCCTGGTTAACCAGGTCGCGCGGCTGCAGTAATAATAAGGAGGGGTAAGCGATGGTTCGCAGTTTATGGACCGGCGCGTCCGGCATGATCGGCCAGCAGGCCAATATAGATACTATTTCCAATAACCTGGCAAACGTGAATACCCACGGCTACAAAAAGGTAAGGGCGGATTTTGAAGACCTTATTTATCAGACCGTAAGAACCGCCGGTACCCCGGCGACCGAAGATACGGTGGTTCCCGTGGGTATACAGATGGGACACGGCGTCAAGCTTGCCGACACCCAGCGGATGTTCTCCCAGGGCGCGCTCCAGGCCACCGACGTTTCTACCGACATGGCCATTGCCGGCGAAGGCTTCTTCCGTATCCAGATGTACGACGGCTCCTGGGCTTACACCAGGAACGGCAATTTCAAGGTCGATTCCGACGGCCGCATGGTAACCGGCAACGGCTACTGGCTTCTGCCCGACATCATCATGCCCGAAGGCTTCCTTCCCGAAACAATTACCGTTTCCAAGGACGGCAGGGTCGGCGTAAAGGTTCCCCGGATCGACGAGGACAACCCGATTGACGTGGGCCGCATAGAGCTTTACCGCTTTCCCAATCCGGTGGGCCTTACCGCCGTGGGGGAGAACCTCTTCAAGATTACCCAGGCTTCAGGCGATCCTATTCCCGGCCGTCCCGGTTACGAGGGCATGGGACAGATCGAACATAAATTTCTTGAAATGTCCAATGTGTCGGTGGTTCAGGAGATGGTGAATCTTATCGTGGCCCAGAGAGCCTACGAGTTCAATTCCCGGGCCATTCAGACCAGCGACAATATGCTGGGTACGGCGACTACCCTGAAGCGGTAGTCCGGTGCGGCATAAACAGGAGAAGCCGGATGGATATAGGCCAATTTGACGTTCCTTACTTGAATGAGTATACGTTAACCAACAATTCCCCAGGGTTAACCAATAGCGGTATTTTTGTTAACCGATATTCCGATAAGGTTAACGGAGCTAAAAACTTTGCCGAAACCCTTGAAAACCTTCCGGAAAAGGGGCCGGAATCCGGGGCTTCCCGCAAAGCGCCTTATATCGACAAAACCGACAAGCTTTATGAACAATGCCTTGAGCTGGAAACTTTTCTTGTAAAAACCCTTATCAACAGCATGAGGAACACCATACAGAAATCGGGTCTTGTCGATGAAGGTTACGCGGGGAAGGTTTACGAAGACATGCTCTACGACGAATATTCCCGGGACTTTACCAAAAACGCGGGCTTCGGCCTTGCGGAACAGGCCTACCTTGAATTGACCGGCCGGCGGGGCCAGGCTTATGGCCAATGACGGAGCGGCAGTGATCGACAGCCGGATTACGGAGCTGGTAGAATTTATTTTCGGCCCGGAAGAAGCGCGAAGAATCCTGCCGGAACTTTTCAG
>JAISAK010000244.1 GCA_031266695.1 Treponema sp. | reverse complement strand
CTGGGGCTTTTCCAGATTGAGGAAGTGCTGCTTGGCAAGATAGCGGCCAGTACCGCGAAGGCCTACATTGAATTATATGCCCTCGTAAACAACGAAGAACCAAAACGTTATTTATAGTTTGAAACGAAGGTTCGACGGGGTACGGCCCCCGCCTTCCAATCACTCTATTGGTTTTTCGGCGCTTCCGGGCGGAAAGTGAAAAAAAGGAATATTTAAATGCGCAGTAGGATCAAAGATTTCGTTTCCCGGTATTTTTTTCGGGACGGCCTTCCCCGGGAAGGAAGAATTTTCAACCTGATGCTTGTCTTCGGCATTTTCGCGGAAATCATCGTGATCATTGGCCGGATAATCGAACAGGTTTCACTGATAGCGGTTCTTGCGGTTGTCGGAATGCTCCTGATTACGTTCGCCGCCTTCCGGATCTGCAACAAATTCCGCTTTTTCAAAGCGGGTATATGGTTTGCGTCCATCACGGTCTGCGACATCCTCTTCCCCATAGTCTTCTTTACCAACGGCGGAATAGACAGCGGCATGGCCGGCTACTTTGTACTTTGCCTTGTGATAATTTTCTTCCTTTTTCACGGGAAAGAATGTGTAATCATGGTGTTTGTGCAGATTTTTGTCATACTGGGCTGTTACCTTGCCGGCAAATTTTTTCCGGAAAAGGTTACCCGCTTCACGAGTGATTTTCCGCGCTACTTTGACATTATCCAGACCATTCTGGTTTCCGGCCTTTTTACCGGCGTGATACTGAAATACCAAAATCGTATTTATGAAAATGAAAAGAACAAAGCCGAGGCCGCCACAAGGGCCAAGGCGAATTTTCTGGCGAATATTTCCCACGAACTGCGCACTCCCCTCAACGCTATAATCGGCCTCGGGGAACTTGAACTGCAAAAAAAGCTTCCGGAGGATACCGCAGTTACTCTTGAAAAGATATACACCTCCGGAAGGACTCTCCTCAGCATTATCAATGATCTTCTGGACATCTCCAAAATCGAATCCGGCAGTTTTGAACTTATTCCCGTTGAATACCAAACGCCCAGTCTTATCAACGACACGATCAACCTCAACGTTGTCCGCATAAAAAGCAAGCCCATTGATTTTATTGTTGACATTGATGAAAATTTCCCCTTTAAGCTTTTCGGCGACGAACTGCGCATACGGCAGATCCTCAACAACCTTTTGAGCAATGCCTTCAAGTATACCAAAGAAGGAAAGGTCCGGCTGAAGATCCGAAGCGAAGCTTTCGAAGAGGGAAAGATATGGTTCGTCTGTACGGTTGAAGATACGGGCATCGGCATACACGAAGAAGATATCGAAAAGCTTTTTACCATCTACAACCAGGTGGATACCAAAACCAACCGGCATATTGAAGGAACCGGCCTGGGGCTTTCCATCTGCAAAAACCTTGTCCACTTAATGGGCGGAAGCATTTCCGTCCAAAGCGAATACGGCAAGGGCAGCGCCTTTACCGTGCGTTTTGTCCAGCCCCTTGTCGATGCCGCGCCAATCGGCCCGGAGCTTTCCGGGGATCTCGCGAAATTCCGCTTTGCCGCGGGAAAACTTGAACGGTGGAAATCCTTTATCAACCCCATGCCCTACGGTAAAATTCTTATTGTTGACGATGTGGCTATCAATCTTGATGTCGCGAAGGGCATGATGCTGCCCTACGGCATTGCCATAGACTGCGCCGAATCCGGAAGGGAAGCGATACGGCTTATCACGGAAGAAAAAGTCAAGTACGACGTGGTATTCATGGATCACATGATGCCCCTTATGGACGGAATTGAAGCGGTACGGATTATACGCAATGAAATCGGCAGCGACTATGCCCGGACAGTTCCGATTATAGCGCTTACGGCCAACGCCCTTATCGGCAACGACAAGATGTTTTTCGAAAACGGTTTTCAGGATTATCTGACCAAACCCATAGACATGGCAAAACTCAATACCCTTCTGAACAAATGGGTGCGGAACAGGGAAAAGGAAGAGGCTCCCGAATGGGCCGCCCTTATTAAAAAGATGCGGGAAGAAGATGCCGGTGAAAGCGTCCCCGCTTCCGCCGAAGACGCCGCCGCGAAGGCCCCGGTTCCGGCTTCGGGCCCTCTCATACCCGGCCTTGATTTTGCCGGAGGCCTTAAGCGCCTGGGAAACCGCGAGGCCGCGTATATCCGCATCCTCGGCTCCTTTTCTTCCGGCATACCCGTCCTGCTCGATAAAATCAGAGACTTCAAACCCGAAGCCCTGGGCGACTATACCATCACCGTCCACGGCATCAAGGGAACCTGCTACGGAATCTGCGCCGACGACGCGGGCCGCCGGGCCGAGGAGCTGGAAAGGGCGGCGAGAAACGGAGACATCGAAGTGATACTGGAGAAAAACAACGGCTTCATTTCGCAGATGGAAAAGCTTACCGCGGATATCGCGGCTTATCTTGCCTCGCGATAGGTCTCATTTTACGGCGATCAGGCAGTACCTTTTTTTCCCGGCCCGGAGCGTAAGCCCGCCTTCGGCGTTAAGCCGGGCGGCGGGTATAAGCGCCGTCACGTCGGTAATTGCTTCAAGGTCCCCGCCGGAGCCGGCCGCCACAAAGGCGCCGCCCTGCAGCACAAGGCGGCGGCCTTCGCTCTTCGTGGGAACAAGGCCCGAGTCGGCAAAGAGGTCTACAATGTTATAGCCCGCCTCGAACTTCGCGCGGGAAAGCTCCACCCTGGGCATGGCGGATTTATCCCCGCCGGCCCGGCCGAAAGCCGCCCTCGCGCCGGCCAGGGCCCTGTCGGCTTCGTCCCTGCCGTGGATCAGGGCGCATACTTCCCAGGCAAGCCGCTCCTTTGCCTCGTTGGGGTTTCCGCCCGGCGCGGTAAGGGCTTCACAGTCCTCAGCCGGGAGAAAGGTAAACATCAAAAGAAAACGGCGGACGTCCGGGTCCTGCACATTCCTCCAGTACTGGAAGAAATCATAGGGACTGGTAAGGGCGGGGTCGAGAAAGAGGGCGCCCTTTTCGGTTTTTCCCATCTTTTTGCCGTCGGCGGTGGTTACCAGCGGAAAGGTCAGGCCGAAGACTCCGGCGCCCTCAACGCGGCGGATAAGCTCCGTCCCGGCAACGATGTTCCCCCACTGATCGTCGCCGCCGATCTGCAGGCGGCAGCCGAAGCGGCGGTAGAGTTCGAGAAAATCGTAGCTCTGCAGAAGCTGATAGTTGAATTCGATAAAGGAAAGTCCCGTCTCCATCCGCGTTTTGTAGGCCTCAAAACCCAGCATACGGTTGACGGAAAAATGGCTCCCTATTTCCCGGAGAAAATCAATGTAATTAAGATTCGCAAGCCAGTCCCTGTTGTTGGCGGTACGGGCGGTGTCGCCGTCAAACCCGATAAAACGATCAAGCTGGGAAGCGATGGAATCCGCGTTGGCGTCCAGGATTTCGTAGTTCAGCATCCTGCGCATTTCGGTTTTTCCCGAAGGATCGCCGATGCGCGCCGTTCCACCGCCGATGAGGGCAATGCCCTTCTGCCCGGAAGCCCTCAAATGCCGGTAGGCAAAGAAAGGAACCATGTGGCCGATGTGGAGGCTGGGGCCCGTAGGATCGCAGCCCACATAAAAAGTAACGGGGCCCTCGTCCATACATTTTGAAAGACCCTCGACATCGGTACACTGCTGAAAAAATCCCCGGGTTTTTAAATTCGCGATCGCAGGATGCATACTTTCCTCCCCGTCAATTCTAATATGTTTGTCCATTGAAAGCCAAGCCGTTACAGGATATAATTCCGGAAAGCCGCAAAAACCTGCCGGTGTTTCGGGCTTTTCCAAAAGGAGCTGTTATGAAAACCCTTCTCTGTTACGGCGATTCCAATACCTGGGGGTTTAATCCCCGCACCCAGGGGCGCTACGATCACAAAACCCGCTGGCCCATGAAACTTGCCTCCCTTCTGAACGAAGGTTCGCCGCCGGACGACCCCCTGTGGTGGGTAGTCGAGGAGGGACAAAACGGCAGAACGAGCTGCCGGGAAGATCCGGTTGAAGGCGACAGAAACGGACTCCGCCAGCTTCTTCCCATTCTGGAAAGCCACAAGCCCCTTGACGTGGTCGTGGTCATGCTGGGAACCAACGATCTAAAGCCCCGTTTTAATCCAAGTCCCTTTGACATTGCCCGGGGTGTGCAGCGGGTGGTAAACGCCATCCGGGATTCAAAAACAGGTCCCGATAACGGGAGCCCCCAGGTACTGATGATCTGTCCCCCGCCGACCGTCGAGTCTCCGGTTTTCAAACATGTCTTTGGGGACGGCAGCGCCGGGATGTCAAAAAAACTTCCCTCCTTGTACCGGGTCATGGCCGCCGAAAGCAAGGTTCCTTTCCTTGACGCGGGGAAATATATCGAATCAAGCAAGGCGGACGGTATACATCTCGATCCCGAAGCGCACCTCGGACTTGCCGAAGCGGTGGCCGGAGTTATAAAAGAATTGTATACCCCATAAATGGAGTATATGCCCGGCCCGAGCGCCTTCTTCATTGTCTGTCCCCTTGTGTTCCTTGCCGGTTTTATAGACTCCATCGCCGGCGGCGGCGGACTTATTTCCCTGCCCGCCTATATATTGGCGGGAATTCCCCTTCACCTTGCCCTGGGAACCAACAAACTTTCCTCAACCCTGGGCGCGGCAACCGCCTCCTTCCGCTATTACCGGGGCGGCTTTGTAGACATCGCCCTCTGCGTTCCCTCAATTGCCGCGGCGCTTATTGGTTCCGCGCTGGGATCGTCCCTCACCCTGCTTGTTGACGAATCTTATCTGCGCCGGCTGCTCCTTGTCGTACTTCCCCTTACCGCTTTTTACGTGCTGCGAAAGAAAGAGCTTGCCCCGAAGGCCCCTCCCCTCCCCCGCCTCAGGACTCTTGTCCTTGCCGCCGTCATCTCGTTTGTCATCGGAGGCTACGACGGATTCTTCGGCCCCGGTACGGGCGTTTTTCTGATACTTCTTTATACCGGCCTTGCGCGCGTTGAACCCCGCACGGCTTCCGGCAACGCGAAGCTGGTAAACCTTGCCTCAAACCTGGGCGCCTTTGCCCTCTTTTTATACCACGGAAAGGCTATTATTCCCCTGGGGCTTGCGGCCGGCGCTTTCAGCATCGCGGGTTCCTGCCTGGGTTCGGGTCTTGTTATACGCAAAGGCTCCGGGGTAATACGGGTTTTTATTCTTGCGGTGCTTGCGGTGCTGCTGGTAAAAACCGCGTATACCGTATTTTCGGGGAATATCTAGGAATCCCCCTACACCCGGATATCAATTTTGCCGAAGATAAGGGTATGAAGTGTGCATTCCTTTTCAGAGCGGTGTTTTTTGGTCTTATCGCCGTTTTCCTTACGGTTCTTCCGGCTTGCAAGAGCAGTCCCCGGCCGGAAGGGGCGCCTGAAGAAGTCCCGGGAGATGACGTATGGTCCCTTCTGGCAAGGGGCGATGACCGGGCAAAGGGATACTTTCTCAGCCAGGTGGATGTCCACGCGAGGGACTCGGGAGGGAAAACGCCCCTCCATTACGCCGCGGAATCGGAGGATCCCAATCTGGCAGGCTTCTTCATTTCCCTGGGAGCCGACGTGGATGCCCTGGACAATGAAAATCAGCCCCCCCTGGGCATCAGCGCCGAAAGGGGGGATCCGAAGGTGGCCAGGGTGCTTGCCGAAGGGGGAGCCGATATTCATCTGCCCGCCCGAAACGGAACAAGCCCGGCTCAAACCAGCCTCAGCCGGAACGGGGCTTTCCTTCAAGCCCTGTTAACGCCTGCCTCGATTGAGTCCGCCGACTCCGGCGGGAATACCATTCTTCATCTGGCAAGCTGCGCCGGCAATACCGGAGCGGTAAAAAATATTCTTGCCGTTTCGGACAAGGTTGTTGAAAAAAGGAACAAAGACGGCAAGAATCCCCTGGATTTGGCTTTCTCGCGTCCCGATTCGATTAACCACATGGAAGCAGCCTCGGAACTCATTCTGGCCGAAGCCTATTCCGACAACCCCATTTACCCCTACCTGGCGCCCGCGGTAAGGAGCGCCAATTACAATGTCCGCCGCGCCGACGGGCTTGCCCCCATACACTATGCCGCGCAGGAAGGATACGAAGGGCTTGTCGCCTTCCTCCTTGAGAGAAACGCGGAGGTAAACATAAAAAACGCCTCCGGTTCCACTCCGCTGCATGAAGCGGCGCGTTCCGGCAAACTCGGTATTATGGAGATGCTCCTGGACCACGGCGCGGATATTAACGCCCAGGACGCAAAGGGAAACACGACTCTGCATATCGGCATACCGCCGGAGAACCACAGGGACGCCATTACCCTTCTTCTCTCCAGAGGCGCAAACCCTAATTTTCGCGACGAACACGGGGATTCGCCGCTGCATATAGCGATCACCCTGAACCGGGATCTCGACGTAATACAAACGCTTCTCGGCGGCGGTTCCGACATAAGTATCCGGAATATTGACGGGAAGACCCCTCTCTACCTCGCCGTCCAGCAAAACCGGGCGGAATATATTCCCCTGCTTTTATCCTACGGCTCCGACATTTTTGCCGCGGACAACTCGGGCATTACGCCCGCCGACCGGGCACTGCGGGACGGGGGTACGGCCCTTGCCGCCCTCATTACGCCGGAAACTGTATACCGGAGCGACAGCGCGGGCATCACCCTTCTCCACGGGGCCGTCAAAAACCGCGCCGGCCCGGAAATTCTCGGGCTTATCCTTGATCATAAAGCCCTAGTCAACGCCCGTAACAAGGAAGGGGATACCGCCCTGCACCTCGCGGTACGCCTTGATCAGAAGGAAAACGGCGAACTCCTCATTTCAAGGGGAGCGGACATTTTTGCGCCTAACTCAAACGGGGAAAGCCCCCTCTACCTTGCCTTTGCGACGGCGGGAGGAGTGCGGAGGTGGATGATTAATCCGCAGACCGTACAGGCCAGGGACGGACTGGGAAACAGCATACTCCATTATGCCGCCCAGTGGAAGCTGGACAGCCAGATTTCCTTTATTGTTCAAAGCGGGGTTCCGACCGAAGCCGCTAACGCTACCGGCGAGACTCCTCTTTTCCTTGCGGTAAAATACAACAGCCCTTCCACGGTCAAAGCCCTGCTCGCTTCCGGGGCCAATCTTAACGCCCGGGACAGTACCGGAAACTCCGTACTCCACGCGGCGGTGCGCTGGAATGCCCGGAACTCGGCCCTTACCCTGCTCGATTCCGGAATAGACATCAACGCCCATTCCTTAAGCGGGAAAACTCCGCTTCACGACTCCGTCCGCCTTGGTATGGTCGATATTGAAAACCTGCTTGTTTCCCGCGGGGCGGATCTTGAAGTCCGGGACGCCGACGGAAACACCCCCCTGATGGAATCGGTCATGGCCGGCTATCCGCTCTCCCTGGAGAGGCTTGCCGAAAAGGGCGCCGATCCCATGACCAGAAACACGCGCGGCGATACGCCGCTGCACATAGCCGTGGCTATGGAACGAAGCGATTTGGTTACCCAGCTTCTTCGGGCAGGCGTTTCCATTCATGCGCGTAACAACCGAAACAGAACCCCCTTCCGGATTGCCCTCGGATTGTCTCCCCGCATGGTTTCCACGCTGCTTACCAAGGACAGGATAAACGACCCCGACGACTTTGGAAACTCCGGCCTTCATATCGCGCTTCAGGAAGAGGCGTCCCTTAACATGATAAAGATCATCATCGATCAGGGAGGACGCCTTTCCACGGTGGATTCCAGGGGCTGTACTCCCCTGCGGTTCGCCGCCGATCTCGGCGCCTGGGACGCGGCGAAGATTCTTGCCGACGCCGGTTCCGATCCCTTCTCAACGGCGGCGGACGGAAAAACTCCGGCCGAAATCGCCCTTGCCGGCGGCAGCAGCGGAATCCACGCCGTGTTTTCCGGAAAAGGCATTAACGCGAAGGATCCTTCGGGAAATACCATACTCCACTATGCCGCCCGCCAGGGAAAGCCGGAAGCCATTTCCCTGCTTCTGGAACTCGGCGCCAACAAGAGCATCAGGAATATCGCGGCGGAAAGCCCCGCGGATATCGCCAACCGCTGGCGGCAAAGCCAGGCCGCGGCAATGCTGAACTAGGCTTCGTACTGCAGCCTGTACAGGCCCGCGTAGAGTCCGTTTTCCCTGATCAATTCCTCATGCCGCCCTTCCTCCACAAGACGGCCTCCCGAAAGAACCAGAATTCTGTCGGCGTTTTTGATCGTGGAAAGCCGGTGGGCAATGACAATTGAGGTTCTCCCCGCAAGAACCCTCTGCATGCCAAGCCGGATAAGGTTCTCGGTTTCGGTATCTATAGAGCTGGTGG
>JAISAK010000206.1 GCA_031266695.1 Treponema sp. | reverse complement strand
ACTTTGCGCTCCCGCTGTAGGGGCCATTAATTTCATTCGTTGGTACTTGGGGTATGATATATTAACTTGAATGTCTTTTGCGGGGGCTTCCGGTAAATTTAAAACCCGGCTATACTGGGAGTTTGTTGCGCTTCGCGCATAAAACTCCGGGAAAGGGGTGTTCCTTGGCTATCATTACTATAATCGGCGCGGGTAAACAAACGATAAGGGCGGAGTCAAATACAAGTTTACTTAAGGCCCTTCAGGATGCGGGGCTGTACCTGCCCGCCATCTGCGGCGGACGGGGCACCTGCGGTAAATGCAAAATCAGGCTTGCCGCGGGCAGGATGCCGCCAGGCGCTTCCGACCGGAATTATTTCTCCGAAACCGAGCTGGCGGCCGGCTACCGGCTTTCCTGCGCGGCTTTTCCGGGGGAAGACCTCAGCATAGAAATCCCCGAAACGGGGGAACAGAATTTTGCCGCGGTAAACAGCTTTGAAGCGCAGGAGGAAGCCCCCCGCGTGCCGGATGCCGAAACCTTTACCCTTAAAAAAGACGGTCAAAGTTACGCAAGGCAGTTAAGCCCCGGAAAAAAATTTTCCCTTTCCGAGCTGCGGCAGGTTTCCGAACTTGCCGAGGCTCAGGCCAGAATCTTCGGCGCGGCGCGCGCGGACGCGGCGCCGCCGGACACGCTTCGGGTGTACCGCGAAGGCGGGCATATCCGGCACATAGGCGGCGGCAGCGAGGCCCTGTACGCCGCCGCCATTGACATCGGCACCACTACCCTCGCTTTTGCCCTCATCGATCTGCGGACAGGAAAAACAAGCGGCCGCCTTTCCGCGGTAAACCGGCAGCGCGAATTCGGCGGCGACGTTATCTCCCGAATTCAGTCCGCCAATGACGGAAACCTTTCGCGGCTGAGCCGGTGTATACGCTCCCAGATTGCCGCGGGCCTGAAGGATCTCTGCGCGGAAGCCGGAACGGAACCGCGGTCGGTGGTCAAGATTGCCGTAACAGGTAACACAACCATGCTTCACCTTCTCCTTTGCCTAAGCTGCCGGACTCTGGGGCAGACTCCCTTTACGCCGGTTACCCTGGACATGGTGTTCATGAATTACAAAGAACTTTTCGAGGGAGAATTTTTTTGCGAGGTCGCGGTTCTGCCGGGCATATCCACCTATGTCGGCGCCGACATAGCGGCGGGAATTCTCTACGCGGGGCTTCATCACAGCCGGGCGCCGGCGGCGTTTATGGATATCGGAACAAACGGGGAAATGGCCCTGGCCTTCGGGGGAAAAATTCTCTGTACCGCCACCGCGGCGGGGCCCGCCTTTGAGGGAGGGAACATACTTTGGGGAACGGGCAGCGTGCCCGGCGCGATTTCGAAAGCGCGGTTTCGGGAGGGTTCCGTTTCGGGGGGGGATTCTCCGGAGGGACAATTTGAAATTACCACTATCGGCGGCAAAGCGCCGGCGGGCATCTGCGGCTCCGGGGTAGTGGACATTGTGTACCAGGGTTTCGCGAAAGACCTTATCCTTTCCAGCGGCAGATTTAACAAAAAAAACCTTCCCGCCAATGAAATCTTTCTTGCCAGAGCCCCGGACGGACGGGATATTGTGTTCTGCCAGAAGGATGTGCGGGAACTGCAATTGGGAAAGAGCGCCATCCGCTCGGGGCTTGACGCCATGCTCAACCATGCGGGCCTCGGCTACGATGACCTGCAAGCCCTTTACATCGCCGGCGGCTTCGGATTCAACCTTAATCTTGAAAGCGGCGCGGGCATAGGACTTATCCCGAAGGAGCTTTTACCCAGGGTTTCGCTTATCGGAAACAGCGCCCTGGGCGGCACGGTAAAGTACCTCCTCAACCCGGATTACGGGGAAGAGCTCTATCGCATAACGGAAGAAGCCGATGAATTCAGCCTTCCCTCGGATAAATATTTCAACAGCCATTTTATCACCAATGTCGACTTTGATTCATGATACCTACGGAGGGCCAGCATGGAAAACGATACATACGTTATTGCCTGCGAGACGCTTAAGCAGGAATTGAACCTGGTAATGAAAAAACGAAACTGCGCATATCCCATAGTCTGGATTGATTCGGGCAAGCACGCCTGGCCCGACAAGCTGAGGGTTTCGATTCAGGAGGCCCTGGACAGCCTTCCCGATTCCTGCAAAACCGCGCTGCTCCTTTTCGGTTTTTGCGGGAACGCTATGGTGGGAATCCGGGCGGGGAATCGCCGGCTGGTAGTGCCAAGGGTCGCCGATTGTATTCCCATTTTTATCGGCTCCCGGGAGGAGCGGGAATCCTACGGAACGGACGCGTACTTTTTTACCGAGGGCTATATTAATAATTCCGGGGGCAGCATAGCCGGCGACGCTTCCAGGGTTTACGAACGCTACGGGGAAAAGCGGGGTTTGTCCATTCTGAAAAAGATGCTGGGCCATTACAAAACTTTCGCGGTCATTGATACGGGAACCTACGAGGTTGCGCCGGTCAAGGCCAAGGTGGAGAATTTCGCGAAACTGGTGGACATTCCGGTAAAGGTAATACCCGGCAACCTCAGGATCATCGACGCCATGCTTGCCGGAGACTGGGAAGAAGGCGCCTTCCTGGTAACGCCGCCGGGAGGAAGCGTAAGCTTTGAGGACTCCCTCACTACCGGCACAGCCCAGAGCAGCGCGTAATTTTGCCGGCGGCCGAAGCGCGCCGCGTCTTCCCCTACTTTACCGTCACAAGTTCGTAGCTGCCGGATCCGAGCCCTATCTTTTCCGCATAACTAATCTGTACGCGCCAGTCCGTTGAAGGATGAATGTCCGTAAAATGATCCTCCCTGCCGTTTTGATCCTTGTGCGTGCGCCGGCGGTCGCCCAGAATGCTGGTGTCGATGCCGGGAGCGGCGTTTACCGCGTCTATGCAGGCCTTGTCCAGCGCAACCGGATCAAAACCCGCAAAAATGCCGACGTCGGGAATAATGGCGGCGTCGCTTTCGCCGTGGCAGTCGCAGTAGGGCGACACCTGATTAACCACGGAGACATGAAAATTCGGCCGCCCGTCCAGAACCGCTTTTGCGTATTCGACAATCTTGCAGTTGATCTTTTCATTGCTGGTGCCGCTCTTGTTCGAAATGGCATGGAAATTGCAGACCCCGATGCAGCGGCCGCAGCCGACGCAGAGCTTGTGATCGATACCCGCCTTTTTATCGGCGCCGTACTTTATCGCCTTCTGATTGCAGAATTTGGCGCACATCCCGCAGCCCGCGCAGAGCTTCGGATCAACCTCCGGCTTGCCGTCGTTATGCATGGCCATTTTTCCGGCGCGGCTGCCGCTTCCCATTCCCAGGTTTTTCAGGGCGCCCCCAAAGCCGGTAAGCTCGTGGCCCTTGAAGTGATTGAGCGAAACTACGATGTCCGCATCCATAATCGCCCTGCCGATATGCGCAACCTTGCAGTACCGGCCCCCCTTTACCGGAACGTCAACCTCATCGGTTCCTTTAAGGCCGTCGGCGATAATATTCTGAACGCCGGTGGAAAGGGGGGAATAGCCGTTAAGATTCGCCGCATCCAGATGCCCCAGGGCATTATTGCGGTAGCCCGTGTAGAGGGTGTTGCAGTCCGTAAGGAAAGGCTTCCCTCCCAGAGCCTTGATCCGGTCCGCGGCCGTCTTCGCGAAATTTGACCGCAGAAAGGCGAGGTTTCCCGGTTCGCCGAAGTGAATCTTGATCGCCACATACTTGTTTTTAAAATCTATCCGGTCTATTCCCGCTTTTTTTATAAGCCTGTCAAATTTGACCAGAAGACTCTCGCCGACCTTGGTACGCATGCCGGTAAAATAAACCTTTGCCATTTCCATTTTCCTCTCCCATTCTCATTCTTTCTTCGCAATCTTCGCCCAGGTATCCCGAAGGCCGATTGTTTTATTGAAAACCAGTTTTCCGCCGGGGCCGCCGCCTTCCGTCTCCGGCAGGACGGGAACATCCCGCGTAAAATATCCAAGCCGCTCAAACTGATAGCGCTTCGAGGGATCGGCGTCCGCCAGCGAAGGTTCGCCCCAGGCGCCGGTGATTACTTCCAGGGAACCGGGATTGATATTGTCGGTGAAAGAACCGGGGCTGCCGTCGGGCCGGGGCATTACTTCCATCGGCCGTTCCGCGCTGAAAAGGTAATCGTAGATTCGCACCTCAAGGGGAATCGCGCGCGCGGCGGACACCCAATGGATAGTGCCCTTCACCTTGCGGTTGTCCGGCGCGTTGCCGCCTTTTGTCGCGGGATCGCAGGTACAGCGCACCGCGGTAATTGTGCCGGAGGCGTCCTTGTCAAAACCCGTACAGGTAACAATGTAGCCGTAACGGAGCCGCACACTGTTGCCCGGATACAGCCTGAAATATTTGGGCGGCGGCGTTTCCATAAAGTCATCCCGCTCAATCCAGAGTTCCCGGGTAAAGACAAGTTTGCGCGTTCCGGCGGATTCGTCTTCGGGGTTGTTCACCGCTTCCAGTTCGACCCCGGCGCCGGCCTCCCAGTTTTCAACGATAAGCTTCAGGGGCCGGAGCACCGCCATTACGCGCAAGGCCCGCTTGTTAAGGTCTTCCCGCAGGCAGTATTCAAGAAAGGCAATATCCACCGTGCTGTCGGTCTTGGCAAGACCAATCTGGGAAACGAAACGGCGTATAGCCCCGGGCGTATAGCCCCGCCGGCGCAGCCCCGCGATGGTCGGCATTCGGGGATCGTCCCAGCCCGTCACATACTTTTC
>JAISAK010000168.1 GCA_031266695.1 Treponema sp. | reverse complement strand
CTTCAGCGTCCAGTTCATAAAGCCGAAACTGTTTGTGTAGATCACGTTGCAGCCCTGATCGATAAGATCCCGAAGGGCCTTTTCGCAGTCCGCGTTCTCCGGGACGTTTTCGATGTAAGCGCAGCTAACCCCCAGAGCCTCTACGGCAAGGCGGCCCTTGTCGTGGGCCTGGGTGTAGCCTTCGTCATTGATACTTCCAATGTAGACGAAGCCGACTTTGATGTTGTCCTTGTTGGGTTTGGCGGCGGCCCTTCCCGGGTCCGGCGCGGCCGCGCCCGATTGTTTACCGCACCCCGCAAGGGCGAAAAAAGCAATCCCGATAATCAAAGCAAGTACTGATTTTTTCATGTTTTCCTCCTAAAATAAAAACGGCGACATCGCCGCCAATGATCTCTTTTTCTGTTTTTTTCATTTTACTGTTAAACTTACTGCTAAACTTTTTTTTAGTCAAGGCGTACAGCTTTGAAATATCGGGAACTTCGGATTATAATTGCCTGTGGATGGGGTATGTAACATACAGATGAAAAGTAATAATTTTATTTTAAAGGGTGATATTCTCCAAAGCGGGAAATCCGGCGCTATTGAGTCCCGGGGCGGGGGGTATCTGGTCTGCGCCGAAGGAAAATCCGCGGGGGTCTTCCCGGGGATTCCCGAAGAGTACGCCTCTTTTCCGCTTTTCGATTATTCGGGCAAACTCATAATCCCCGGACTTACGGATCTGCACGCCCACGCGCCCCAATTCGCTTTCCGCGCCACCGGTATGGATCTTGAACTTCTTGACTGGCTTGAAACCCGCGCTTTTCCCGAGGAGGCCAAGTACGGGGACGGCGTCTACGCCCGGCGGGCTTACGGCTTCCTCGTCGAGCGGCTGAAAAGGGGGCCCAACACGCGGATTGTCCTCTTTGCCACCATCCATGTGCCGGCAACGCTCCTTCTTATGGATATGCTGGAAGAGTCCGGGCTTGTCTGCCTTGTCGGCAAAGTGAATATGGACAGAAACAGTCCCGATTACCTGTGCGAGAAAAGCGCGGCCGCTTCCCTCGACGCGACGCGGGAATGGCTTGCCGCGAATAGGGGCGCCCGCGGCAGCGGGAATGTTATGCCGATTCTCACTCCCCGTTTTATTCCTTCCTGCAGCGACGAACTTATGCGGGGACTCTCGGAAATACAGAAGGAATACGGACTGCCGGTTCAATCCCACCTTTCGGAAAACAGAAAGGAAATTGAGTGGGTGCGGGAGCTCTGCCCTTCCTCTTCATGCTACGGCGGAGCCTACGACGACTTTGGCCTTTTCGGAAACGGCGCGCCGACGATAATGGCCCACTGCGTCTGGCCGGAGGAACGGGAAATTGAACTGCTGGCAAAACGCGGCGTATACATTGCCCACTGCCCCCAATCCAATGCCAACCTTTCTTCGGGTATCGCGCCGGTACGGAAATTTCTTGAGCGGGGCCTTTCCGCCGGCCTTGGCAGCGATATAGCCGGCGGGGTTCACAGTTCGATATTCCGCGCCATGACGGACGCCATTCAGGTTTCCAAACTCCGCCGCGCCCTGCTCGGGGAAAGCGGCGCCGCCGTCAGCCTGGAGGAAGCCTTTTATCTGGGAACCCGGGGGGGCGGCGAATTTTTCGGAACCGCGTCCCGTGTGGCGAATAACGCCTCGGGAGGAAAAGCCGCGGGTTTCGGCGCGGCGGGCTCCTTTGATTCGGGTTACGATTTTGACGCCCTGGTTATCGACGACGCGGAACTTGCCGCGCCCTTTGAACTTTCCCCGCGGGACAGGCTTGAACGGGTAATCTATCTTTCGGAAGACAGGCACATCATGACCAAGTTTGTGCGGGGAAGGCGGATTTTCTGAAGGGCCCCGAAAGGGGTTTAGACCGGCGGACTGATTGGAGTTTATGAAAACAAATTATTTTTTCTCCACTCTGCCGGATTTCCGGGACCAACCCATTCATTAAGGGCAAAATTTCCCTCAAGGCTTTGGCTGATAAATTTTTTTGCCAGGACAACCGCGTCATAAACTGATAGTCCGCGGGCCAATCCGGAAGCGATTGCCGCCGATACAGTACAGCCGGCCCCGTGGGTCCGGTTGGTTTTTATGAGAGGTTTTTTGATTAGTTCAAAATTGTTCCCGTCATACAAAAGGTCAACAGCCTCGGTTGCGTCAGGCAATTTGGAACCGCCTTTAATAAATACATTTGCGGATCCCTTTTCCGCAATTATTTTTGCCGCCTCTTTCATCTGTTCGATAGATGAAACCTCTTTTATTCCGGAAAGCTGCCCTGCTTCAAATAAATTTGGCGTAACAACCTTTGCCAGGGGAAGTAATTTTCCGGCAATGGACTGGTTCAATTCGGGGTTCAGCGCTTCATCGCTGCCCTTACAAACCATTACCGGATCAAGTACATAATTTTTAATTTTATATGTACTTATATATTCACGGGTCAATTCAACCGCATAAAAAGTCCCAAGCATACCCGATTTTGCCGCCGTAGCCCCAACGCCTTTAAATACAGTCTCCAATTGGGCCTTCAAATTTTTTTCATCAATTGGAAACACGCCATGAGCCCAATTATTATCAGGGTCCATGGTTGCGATAAGGGTTACTGCCGTCATTCCGTAAAGACCGTATTCCTCAAACGTTTTTAAATCCGCCTCAAGTCCGGCACCCCCGGAAGCGTCTGAACCGGCAATTGTCACAATTTTAACCATTGGAAACTCCTTATAACGGAAACTCTTTACAAATAATTCATAGTATTTCGCTATTTTTTATAAGATATTGTAAAAAAAGTCAAGTCCATTTATGGCGGTTCCAGGCATGCCAGCGGGCACGACGTACACACGGCCGCGACTCAATTTTCATAAAATATAAAATATTTTCCCGCTTCATTCGTCTACTAAGGTAAGGAGCTATAAAATGAATAAAATTTTCAGATTTCGGATTGCCGGTATGCTTATAGCGCTTGCAATGGTTGCCGTTTTCGGCGTTGGGGTGATGTTCCTGTGGAACGCCTTACTGCCCGGCATTTTCGGACTGCCGTTTATCAATTATTGGCAGGCGGCGGGATTGCTGCTGCTGGCGCGTATTCTGTTCGGCGGGCTTGGCGGATTCGGTCGAGGGCTTTTTATGCCGCATGGAGGGTATAACAGGGACGAGCGGCTGTTTCATCACGGCAACCCGTTGCGGGAAAAGTGGATGAGCATGACCGATGATGAACGCAAAGCCTTTATCAAAAAGGAAAAAGATTTTTTGCGTTTTCACCGGGGATTTTCCCGCTTCCACGATTTTTTTGAGGAAGGCGCGCCTTCCAAAGAAGGCTCGCCTTCTGAAGAAGGCGGCAAGGAATCCGGCAAGCAGGACGCATCGGCAAAAAAAGAAGAGAACAATGAGTAATCCGGTAATCAGGGTTGAAAACCTTACCAAACGGTATAAGGGCGCGAAAATACCCGCTGTAAACAACATCAGTTTTTCGGTGGGGGAAGGCGAATTCTTCGCGTTCCTCGGACAGAACGGCGCGGGAAAAACAACGACGATTTCGGTTTTGACAACAACCCTTGCCAAAACCACCGGCAGTGTTACTATCGCCGGATACGACCTTGACCGCGAGGCGCGGGAAGTCCGCAGCCGCATCGGAATCATTTTTCAAAAACCGAGCCTCGACCTCGACCTTTCGGCGGAGGAAAATATCAGGCTTCACGCTTGTATGTACGGAATGTTCGTCTACCGTCCCTTCTTCCGCTGGATGCCGAAAACCTACCGCGAGCGCGTAACGGAACTGGCGGAGATTATGGGCATTGCGGATAAACTGCATAAACCGCTCAAAACTTTTTCCGGCGGTAT
>JAISAK010000090.1 GCA_031266695.1 Treponema sp. | reverse complement strand
ATCCATAAAAAAGACATGCAAGAAAAGACCTTATACCCTATGGCTTTGCCTGCCCGGCGGAACAAAGCGCCTCGGGGCGTTGTTGGAAGAAGGTGACAGCGCCCGGCGCCCAGTAACGGCCACAGTATCAAAAAAAGGGAGGCGGCCTAAAGGCCGCCGTATGCGCCGCGGGCAGGCAAGTGAACGGCGGCTTTGGCGCTCCCGCGGCAGAGGCCATTAGTTTCACTCCCTGGTGCCGGGAGCATAATATCTTACCTTGTATGCCTTTTGAACGTTACCTTGACAGTAACCTTTTAGCTCCTTACTATTAAGATATGGCAGATGTCGCATTTTTCAACGACGCTGATTTTGAGGAGTATCGTAAGCTGATTTATGGCGAAAGCGGTATTACCTTTACGGCGACCAACCGTGCTATTCTGGAAAGCAGACTCAAAGAGCGGTTGAGGGAGAAAAATCTCACTTCGGTAAAAGCCTACTTTGAAATTATTTCCAAGGACAAGGAAGAACTCAAGGCATTTCTTGACTCAATTACAACAAATTTAACCCGCTTTTTCAGAAATCAGGCCCATTTTGACGCTTTGGAAAAATTCGTAACGCCGGAATTGATAAAAATCAAAAAAGCCAGCGGCAATACTACTTTGAAAATCTGGAGCGCCGGCTGCTCCACCGGCGAAGAACCCTATACCATCGCTATGTTGATGAGCGAAATCCTGCCGCCGCCCTGGAAATTTGAGGTGGTCGCCAGCGACATCAGCCTTAAATGCCTGATGACCGCAAAAGGAGGCTTTTACGCCGAAAACCGCATCGTGGGCATCCCCGACAATTACCTCAAAAAATATTTTGACAAAACAGAAGGCGGCTATAAAATACACGCCGACATTCAATCCAAAATACGTTTTGATTACCATAATTTAAAAAACGATTCCGGCCTGCGCAACATGGACCTTGTCTTCTGCCGGAATGTAATTATCTATTTTGACGAAGCCGCCCAAACGGCGGTTATAAATCGGTTTTGGGATTCCATGGCAAATAAGTCATTTTTGTTTATCGGCCATTCAGAATCGCTGTTTGGCATGGACACCAAGTTTGAGTTTGTAAAAACCGAATGGGCTACCTTATACCGTAAATTCATATAAGGCAGTTTCCCCAAAAACCGGAGTTTTGGAAATAGCGCAGGCTTTAAGGAGGTTTTAAAGAGTTGCTATGTCTGGCGAAATATCGGTATTAATAGTTGACGATTCCGCACTTATGCGTAACCTGATAGGCAGAATGGTGGAGGACACGCCGGGCCTCGTTCTTGCGGACAAGGCCATGAACGGAGTTTTTGCCCTGCAAAAAATTCCCCGGGTAAACCCGGATATAATCTGCCTGGATTTGGAAATGCCCGAAATGAACGGCATTGAATTCCTCAAGGAACGAAAAAAACGGGGGATTAATATTCCCGTGGTAATCCTCTCTTCCATTGCCGCCCGGGGAGCCGAGATAACCATGGAGGCCCTTTCCCTGGGGGCAAGCGATTTTATCCAAAAACCTTCGGGGTCGGTTTCCGAAGATATTCACACGGTGAAGGACGCCCTGGTGGGAATGCTTTTGGGCTACGGCGGCGCCTATCGCCGCTCCCAGGGCAAAAAGGTACTCTCCCCCGCGGAATACGCCAAAAAGCCGGAAGTTACCGCCAGGCCGACATCGGATATCGCCGCCCACTTCAAGATGATCCTTGCGCCCGCCGTAACCCCTGCCCGGCCGCCCGCGCAGATCCGCAAACCCGGCAAAACGGAAATCATCGCCATCGGTATTTCCACCGGAGGCCCCGATGCCCTGCGGGTGGTTTTTTCCAAAATTGACGCGGATCTCAAAGTACCTATTGTCGTAGTACAGCACATGCCCGCGGGTTTTACCAATGAATTTGCCAAAAGCCTTGACCGGATCTGTCCCCTTGATGTTAAGGAAGCCGAAGACGGCGACCCGATCCAGAACGGCCGTATTCTCATTGCCCAGGGGAACAAGCATCTGGAGATAGAGAAAAAATCTTTTTCCGCCGTTGTCCGGCTTTCGGACGCGCCGCAGGTCTCGGGCCACCGGCCTTCCGCGGACGTACTTTTCGCGTCGGTGGCAATGGCCTACCAGAACCATGCCCTGGGCGTCATTATGACCGGCATGGGACGCGACGGCGCGGCGCAGATTGGCACCATTTTCAAAGAAGGCGGCATGACCCTGGGTCAGGATGAAGGCAGCGCCGTAGTCTACGGCATGCCCCGGGTCGCCTACGAGCTGGGTCATGTGATGGAGCAGGTGTCCCTTGACAATATGGCGCGCCGTATCTGCGAAATCGCGAAAGAACCGCGTTAGCCCTTTTCAAAACAAACGAAGCTGCTCATCCCGCCTGAATCGGCGCTTGTCTTCCGCAAGGGGAATGAGCTTTTCCAGTTCGCCGAGGACACGGCTGGGGACTCCGGACAGCCTTCTTCCGCGGAAAATCCGCGACCCTGCCCAGGAAAGCCAGAGGCCAAGGCGGGCGCGGGTCATGGCGACATAGAGAAGGCGCCGCTCTTCTTCGATATCCGTTTCCCCCCGCGTTTTTTTTGCCGGAGAAAGAGTCCCGCCGGCGGAGGGCGGAGGATCGTCATAGAGGGTGAAGGGGAGAAGGCCCTCTTCAAGGCCAATCACAAAAACATGATCAAACTCAAGGCCCTTGGAAGCGTGGATGGTCATAACCTGTACGCCCGCGCGGGAAGATTCCGGAAGGGACGAGGGGCTGCTAAAGGCAAGGCTGTCCAAAAGCAGGGAAAGGCTGCCCGAAAAAGCCGCCAGGCGGGCAAGGCGCTCAAGGGCTTCTTCCTGACCGGCAAAGGCTCCGCCTGAGTCCCTCGGCCTTTTCCGGCCCCGGACTTTCCCCCCCGGGGCTTCGGCGGCGCCGTTTTCGCGGAAAGCTTCCCAGGCCCTTCTTAACTCTTTTTCGGCGTTGGGAACGGTCTCCGGCAAAGCGCCGGCCCGCCTCCCGTTATGCGAAATAAGATTTTCCCGCAGATATTCAAGGAAGCCCTTCAGGGGCTCTTCCTCCCACCAGGGCTGTTCCCCGGTGAACACATAGGGAATGCCGTGATCCCGCAAAGCCTTGATCACAGGGGCGGCAAGCGCGGAGGCCCGTATCAGGACGGCGCAGTCGCCCGGGGCGGCGCAGTCCGCATAGCCGGAGGCGGCCCCGTCCGCGTCGCCGCTGTCCTTCGCAAAAAAACTTGCGCCGCCGATAAGGCGGGAAATGCGGCGCGCAACGCCTTCGGCCTCGGATTTTTCCGTGGGGTACTCAAACCGGTAAAGATCCACCGGCTGTTCCGTTCCCCGCAGCGACGAACCGGCAAGCCGCCCCGCCGCGCTGATAATCGGATCCGCGCAGCGAAAGCTTTTTACCAGTTCAAAGCGCCGGGCCCCGGGGTAATCAATCGTAAAGCGGTCGATAAAACGCTTGTCCGAACCGCGGAAGCCGTAAATCGCCTGGTTGGGATCGCCGATAACCCAGAGCCGCGGGGCCTCTTCGGAATCCGCGGCGTTTTCCGGCCGGCTTCCCCCGCCGGCCAAAAGCCTGATCAGCAAGT
>JAISAK010000074.1 GCA_031266695.1 Treponema sp. | reverse complement strand
GTACAGGGCGGGCGCCGATTTTTTCAGGTAAAATTCGACAAGCTGCACAAGGGCGGCTATGACCAGAATAAAAACCAATAGCTGCAGAAAAACAAGGCCCAGCGGTTCCAGAATGAATTTGTAAACAGGCCAGGTGACACAGGTGGCAAGCACCGTAACAAAAGTAACCGCCAGGCCCATGCCGATTGATTTGTCCTCGTCGGTACTCATGCCGATGAAGGGACAAAGGGCAATAAAGCGCATCAGCACAACATTGTCGATAAGAAAAGCCGAAAGAAATATTTTGAAAAGATTCATGCCTGCCCTCCGTGACGGCCGCGGACTCCGTCTGTGCCCGGCGAATCCCGCCCCTCCGCGGAACCGGCCGATCCGCAGTGACCGCCGGAACCGCCCGATTCCACCGGGACGGCCGGAGCCTTAAGCCGGGACTTGATGTAGATGTTAAGCGCAATAAACAGCGAGAATACAAAGAAGCCCCCCGGCGGCAGCACAAAGAAAAGGATGGGCTGGTAGCTTGCGGGGAACACCTGCATGCCGAGTATGGCGCCGCAGCCGAGAATTTCGCGTATCAGGGAAATGCCGGTAAGAACCCAGGTGTAGCCCAGGCCCATGCCCAGAGCGTCGGCGACAACGTTTCCCACGGGCTGTTTGGAAGCGAAGCCCTCAACCCGGCCCATGATGATGCAGTTTACTACAATGAGGGGAATGAAGACGCCCATCGCCTTTGAAAGATCCGGAAACCAGGCTTTAAGCACATAATCAATTACCGTGGTAAAGGCCGCGATGATGATGATAAAAACCGGAATACGGATCGAATCGGGAATAAGTTTTCTGAAAATGCTGATGACCAGTTCCGACATGAGGAGTACGAAGGTCATGGAAAGACCCATCCCAATTCCGTTGGCAACCGCGGTGGTTACGGCAAGGCTGGAACAGATGCCAATCATCAATACCAGAAGAGGGTTCTCCCGGACAAGGCCGTTGGTAAAAATACGGAACAGTTGTTTCATTGCGCCCCTCCTTCCGGTACTCCCGAAACCGCACCGGTTTCCGTGCCGCTAAACCACGCGGCAGCCCCAAGGCCCGCCGCTTTAACCGCGGCGCTTACCGCGCTGCTTGTAATGGTGGACGCGGTAATTGCGGCAAGGTCTCCCTTTACTTCAAAGGGATCCTTTACCGGTTTTCCCGTAAACTGGCCGTAAAAGGTGATGCCCCTGTCACGGTCTACAAAGTAGAATGGGGATTCCGCGTTCGCCCCCAGCCCCGGCGTATCGGAATGTTCCAAAATTTTCACCCCGGTGATTTTTCCGTCAACGCCGACGCCGACAAGCACTTTTATGGGGCCGCCGTAGCTGGCCCGCGAGACCCGCAGGGCGGCGCCGGTTCTTTCGCTGCCGCGCAGGGCCTCGTACTGAGTTTCTATGCTGACCGACGGGTCGGAACTTTTTATGTCCGACACTTCCCTGAAAGTATCCGCGCCGGGGAAGAGATCTTTAAGCGAATCTTCCAGATCGGTCTGCTGGCGCTGGGCGATGATCTTCGCCGTGGCGGAATACACAAAGGCCAGCATGACACAGGCCGCTGTCGCAAAGCAGGCAAGGATAAGGCCAAGCTTGATCATTCCCGAGAAATTTCCGGTTTTGCTCATTTTGCGGCCTCCGCGGAAGAAGGCGCGGACGCTGCGGTCGGCGCCGCGGGCCCGGGCGCCTTGGGCGCCGCCGCCGGTTTTTTCTTCGGCCTGAAGCCGTATTTTCGGGGCAGCAGTTTATTCAGAAAGGGAGTGACGCCGTTCATGATAAGAATCGAGTAGCTTACGCCCTCGGGGTAGGTTCCCCATTTGCGTATCAAAATGGAAATGATTCCCGCGCCTATTCCGAAAAGAATTTTCCCCCTGGCGGTAAGCGGGGAGGTGACGTAATCGGTAGCCATGAAGACCGCGCCGAAAAGAAGTCCGCCGCTCAACACGCTGAACAGAGGGTCCAGCCCCAGAACCAGGGAGCAGAGAAAAGCAGCCGCGGTCATGGAAACCGGCGCGCGCCAGTCGATGGTTTTTGTCACAAGCAGGAAGATAAAGGCGGCGAGGATCAGGAGTATTGAAGTTTCGCCGGTACAGCCCGCGCGGAAACCCACGAACAGGGTCTTTATCGTTGACCAGTAGGAGTCCGACGAAGAAAGCCCCGCGGCGCCGAAGAATTTCCCCACCGCTTCCAGGCCCGCGCCGGTCTTGATTAAGCTCAGCGGGGTAACGCCGCTTATTCCGTCCACAAGGCCCGCGCCGGTCATGCTTTCCGTCAGTCTGAGGACAAAGCCCCTCTGCGGCTGATGCCAGGTAGTAAGGTCCGCCGGAAAACTCATAAGGAGGAAGGCGCGGCCGATGAGCGCCGGGTTGAATACGTTGGCGCCCAGGCCGCCGAAAAATTCTTTGGCGACAATTACCGCGAAGATCGCCCCAAGGGCGGTCATCCAAAGCGGAGTAGAAGGCGGAATAATCAGCGCGAGGAGCAGGCCCGTAACGCCGGCGGAAAAATCCCCGACCCGCGCCTGCTGTTTGGTAAGCAGCCTGAACAGGGCTTCGGCAATTATGGCGGCTAACACCGAAACCGCGATGTTAAGCAGCGCGGGCAGCCCGAAGATCGCGATTCCGTAAATCGAAACCGGCCCCAGGGCGATAAGCATATTCTTCATCAGTGCCGCGGAATTGACCGGAGAGGCGATGTGGGGGCTCGACGCAAGCAGGGGCAAAAATTGGTCCGCGGGGCCCTGAGGCTTCGCTTTATTCACTGTATTGATTTCTCCCATGAAGGCACTCCTTAGTTTTTGGCCGCGGCTCCGGCGGGGACCGCGGCCCCCGCGCCCATCTGCCGCACGGCTGCCGCTTCCGCGGCGGCCCGGGCTGCCTGCTGTCGAATCCGCAGGCGCTGCTTGCCGACCCGAAAGCGCTGCACCAGCCTGATTCTCGCGGGACACACATAGGCGCAGCTGCCGCATTCGATGCAGTCCATCAGGCCGGCCTCGACAGCATAGTCCAAATCGTCCGCTTCGAGGCTGGTGTTCATGATCACCGGGGAAAGCCGGCAGGGGCAGTTGCGTATACAGCGGCAGCAGCGTATACAGGAACCTTCGGCCGCGACGATGGTTTCTTCTTTCGTCATCAGAATAATTCCCGAGGTGTTTTTCTGAACGGGCACTTCCAGGGAAGGAACAGCCGTACCCATCATGGGGCCGCCGAACAGTATCTTCGCAAGCCGGTCATGGTCAATATCCATAAACTCAGGCGGAAGATCCTTGAGGAGGGTGCCTATGGGCGCACGGATATTTTTCGGAGTCCTGCACGCGCCGCCCGACACGGTGAGGTCCCGGTCAATGAGGGGCTTGCCCAGGGTAAAGGCCTCGGCAATGGCGATAAGGGTGCCGACGTTTTGCACGATGCAGCCCACATCCATAGGCAGGCCGCCGGAGGGTACTTCCCTGCCGGTGAGGGCGGTGATCAGCATTTTTTCGCCGCCCTGGGGGTAGAGGGTACGGCAAAGCCCGATTGAAATACCGGCAGGGGCATTTTCCAGCCGCAGTTCCCGCTCGATCATGGGGATGAGTTTTTCCTTGTTGTCTTCCATGCCGATGATGGCGCGGTTGACCCCGGTGATCTTCATCACAATGGCAAGGCCCTTGACAAGCAGATGGGGCTTTTCGCTCATTGCCGCCTCGTCGGTGGTAAGATAAGGTTCGCACTCCGCGCCGTCGGCTATGATGGTGTCAATGGGCTTGTCCGGGGGAGGAGAGAGCTTAACGTGGGAAGGAAAACCCGCGCCGCCCATGCCGAGGATTCCCGCTTCGCGTATCCGCGCAAGGGCTTCCTCTTTTGTGCAGGCAAAAGGATCCAGGGGCGGCATAAAGAGGTCCGCCGGTTTTTCCCCTTCCGGAGAATCCCCGGCTGTTTCCCGGGGCGGAGCCTCAATAACAACGCAAAGCCCGTCGGTATTGTTGGACTGGGTTCGGGGTTCGATTTTTTTTACGATCCCGGTAATTGACGCGTGAACCGGTACGGTCATGGGGCCGGGCGCGGCGGCGTCGGCAATTTTTTGCCCCCGCACAACGTGATCGCCCACATTGACCAGCGCCTTGTTCGGCGCCCCGAAATGCTGGTTTATCGGAATGACCACCTGTTTTGGAACCGGGACAAGCTCAACAGGCTTTCCTTCGGTGGCATGCTTCCTGGTGGGAAGGCGCAGTCCGCGCTTGAATGTACTTACAGCCATGAACGGCTCTCCTTGATTGGGCCGGCGGGGGTTCATACCTCGGGGCTTGCCCCGGGGTTCTTCATAATTTTCAGCCTTTGAATTTTTCTAATTTACAGATAGTGATTTCAAAATCGCAATTTTGGAATCATCTTATTCTATAATTTTATTCAAATTTATTTAAAAAGTCTATTCGGCGTTCAGGGGCGGGGCGCCGGCCCTTGCCAACTTTAACCGCCCGGGCCCCCCGTTTTTCGCTGGCGGGTAACTTCATAGAGCAGCACCCCGGCGGCCACCGATACGTTAAGGGAATCGATTCTGCCCTTCGAGGGAATTCCCACCATGCCGTCGCAGCGTTCCCGAAGCAGCCGCGAAAGGCCCCTTCCCTCGGCGCCAAAAACAAGCGCGGTTCTGCCGCGCAGATCCTTTTTAAAAACCGGCTCCCCTTCCATATCGGCGCCGTAGATCCAGAAACCAGCTTCCTTCAAAGCCCCGGCGGTTCGTACCAGATTTGCCGCCTCCGCCTGGGGAACCCACGAAACCGCCCCGGCGGAAGTTTTCGAAATAACCTCAGCGTGTTTGGCGTTACGGTGTTTTCCGCTTATTACCAGGTCAACGCCGAATTGATCGCAGGAACGGAGTATCGCCCCGTAATTGTGAGGATCGGTAATCTCATCAAGAATGACTACGAGCGCGTCCCGGCTCCCCTTGCCTTTCTCAAGGCCGAGGAGAAATTCTTCCAGGCTGACGCGCGCGCCGCTTTCCGCAATATCTTCAATGCCCAGGGCAATCCCCCGGTTGTCCGGCGCAAGCCGGTCAAGATCAAAGGTTCCCACCCGGTCAACACGGATCTTGCAGTTTACCGCGAGCGTAACCAATTCCCGGGCGCGGGGCCCGGCCTTTGCGACGAGCAGGGGTCCGCAGGCGCGGCCCGATTTAATGCGTTCTTCGATGGCGTGAAAGCCGGTCAGATAGGTCATAAGCCTCTTCGTTGTTTGACAAATTCAAATTACGGAGATAATACCCGATAAAGCGAAAATTGACAATCCGGAATTGTATCCCGGCCCTGAAACTAAGCGGAAGCCGGGAACCCTCCCCTAATCGTCAGAACCGAGGAGACGAGAGCGGACAGCGCGATAATAACAGCGGCGACTGAAGGAAATCCGGGCATAAGGATCATAAAATTATAGATACCGTGGATAAGGACCGCGGAAAGAAACCGGAAGACCGCCTGGGCTGTTCGTTCGCGGAGCATAACCGCGGCGGCGCCGACACGGGCGCCGCAGGCCCCGTGCAGGGGTGCGGCGGTAAAGACGCGTAGCAAGGCGGTTCCGGCATCCAAAGCGCCATAGACGGCTCCTTCAAGGGCCGCAAAGCCCAGACCCGCAACAAGACCCGCCGCCGAAGCGCGGCTGACGCTTCCATAGCCGGAGGAATTTTCTTTCCCGCCGAAACGGCCCAATGTCCAAAAAAGAAGAATAAGCGCAATGAGGCGGCCCAGTTCTTCGGTAAAGGCTACGCGGATAAAAATTTTGCGGAGAAAATTCCAGCGGTTTATCGAAGCGGAGAAAACGCTTTCCGTTGCGGGGAAAAGGCTCTGTGCAATAAGGGCAAAAAAGAAAGCCGCGGCGCCCGCAAGGAGGAAGAATAAAAATTTGATACGTGAAAAGGGATACCGGGCAATACGGAACCAGAGGTAGACCGCAAAAACCGGGAGAGCCGATACAAGGATAAGGAGCAGCAGAATCACGAAACCGACCATGATAGTATAATATCAAAATTTTCGATAAGGTAAACCTGTGAAGGTTCTTATTATTACCGGCCCGAAACATTCGGGGAAAACAAGCGCCGGCCTTGCTTTGGTAAAACTGCTCTCCGCCGCGGGTAATTCCCGGCCGGCGGCGGATTCCGCGGAACCCCGTTTTACCGATCTTGATGAACTCATTGAGCGGCGGACGGGCAAAAGCCCCCGCGCCCTGTATAAAGAAGGCCGGGAAATTTTCCAAAAAGCCGAAACCGAAGCCCTTGCCTTTCTTTTTGGCAAGGCCGGCCTTCCCCTTTCGTCCGCCGCGCTGGTAATTGCGGCCGGCGGCGGAATCATCGACAACGAACAGGCCCTTGCCCTGATTAAAAAAACACCGGCCGCAATTCCGGTCTGTCTTGAGGTGTCCGCCGATACCGCCTGGGAACGGATTAACGCTTCCGCGCGGCGGGACGGAGAGCTGCCGCCTTTTCTCGAAACGGAAAATCCCAGGGAGACCCACCGCGTCCTCCACGAGCGGAGGGCCGCCGCGTACAGGAAGTTCGCGCGGATAATTATCGAAACCGGCGGGAAAAGCCCCGGGGAAATTGCGGAAGAAATTTACAGGGCTCCGGCCTGTCCGCGGCCGTTTGAGGAAGCGCCGCGGGACCGGGGCGCGGCAATTTCCGAGGCAGCCCAGGTGTAAATGATTTCCTTCAAACCTTCGTCGCTGAGTTTAAGATTCTTGCGGCACCGGGGACAGATAAACCGGCCGCTTTTATCAATATGTTTTTTCGCGCAGCCTATACAGTAGGTTCGGCCGCATTCGGGGCAGGAGCCCGCGGGGTATTCATCGGGGGGCATGGCATAGAGCCGAATCGCGGGAGAAGGTTTGGGACTGCGGGAAACCCGCCAGCTTCGTTTGCAGGAAGCGCAGTTGACGATGCGGGTGACGGAATCTTCAAAGCGGCGGCGAAGCTCCTTTAAACGCTTCGTTTCATCGCCGTTCAATTTAATTTTTTCGAGGCGGCCGATTATCCTTTTAAGATCATCCCAGCGGCTGCCGGTACTGTAGATCCAGCCAAGGGAAAAAAGGGCGGGAACATAATCTTCGTCCATTCCAAGGGCTTCAAGGCAGGCTGCCTCGGCGCGGGGGTATTCGCCTTTTTTCGCCGCGACATAACTTATCAGTTCAAGAACCTTCGGGGAAGGAGAGCGGCTGTGTACCTTCGCGAGAATCTCGTCGGCCTGGCCGAACCAGCCGAGGTCAACAAGGCAGGAGGCGCGGTTGAAAAGGTACTCAAGATTATCCGGCGCGGCGGCAAGGGCTTTGCGGTAAAACACATCGGCCCTTTCGAAATCGCCGGAACGGACAAGAAGATTCCCCGCGCAGTTTGCCAGGTTCCCTTCGGGATCATCGCTTTTCTCCGCGTCGAGAATCTTCAGAGCTTCCTCCGTCGAGCCCCGGAGGTAACAAAGCACACCGCGGTTTTCCCGGATAACCGGAATATCGCCGATGATTTTGGCGGCTTTTTCCAGATGCTCTCCCGCGGCGGCAAGATCGCCCCGGGCAAGAAAAATCCGGGCCGCGAAGTTATGCACCCATCCGTCTTCGGGCGTGAGCCGCAGGGCCTTCTCAAGATCCTTTTGAAGCTGCGGATCCCCGGCGTTTCCGTCAAGGAGGTAGCGGTTCTCGGCAAGCCAGAAATGAAACAGGCCGCAATCCGGCGCGTCCCGGGCAGCGTCTTCAAGGAAATGAAAAGCTTCCCGGCGTTTATCCCTGCGGATAAGGAGAAGTCCCTGGAGAAAACTCACCGCGGGATCCGGCAAAGGCCTGGGCCGCTTCCTGTGGCGAAGTTTCTCCGCCAGCGCAAGCTCGGCCTCGGCCTGTTCAAAATCTTCAACGCCAAAAGCCCACTTCCCCACAAGGGCGCGGGCTTCCCAATTAGACCCGCCCAGCGCAAGCAGCTTCGGCGCCAGAAGGCCCATAGCCTCACAGTTGTTATGCGCAAGGAAGATTTTGCCCGCCTCAAGAAAACGCTTCAGGGCCTTCTCTTTTTTATTCAGTGTCTCGCAGATTTGGGCCGCGTTTTGGGCAAGGAACCCGTTCTCCCTGTCAAGTTCAAAGGCGCGGTCATAGGAAGAAAGGGCCTTTTCATTTTCACCCTGATTCCGGTAAACGTGGCCCAGCAGCATATACAGATCCGGATCATCATCCTTAAACGCGATACTTTCGGAAACAAATTTTTGAACCTCGGCAAATTTCCCTTCCGCGTAGAGTATCTTCGCCTTTTCAGTCAGGGCCGCTTTTCCTTCAGCGCTTTTCAGGCCAAGATCAATGCAGGCATCCGCGAAGTCCCCGGCTTCGGGGTAACGCTCAAGCTGAAAAGCGAGGCGCGCGGCAAGAAGCAGTTCCTTCTGCGAGCGCGATTCGGTTTCGGTAGCCAGGAAATCCCGCGCGAGCCTCTCCCGCTGTTCCCAGGCCCTGCGGAGCTGAGCCAAGGCCGGCGCGGCGGCGCCCATAGCGGCGAAAGTTTCGGCAAGGCGAAGGCGGCTCCCCGCCGGGACATCATTGTTTCCGTTCCATTTATCATACTGCTCCGCGACAAAGGAAACACGGGAATCGACGGAAAAAGATTCCAGCCGCGCGCGGGCGATATGCTGCCCTTCTTTCGCATCGTCCCGCGGCGCCTCATACGAGGCCAGCGCAAAGGCAAGGGTTCCCCCGGCAATGGAGGAATCCTTCACCTCCGCCGCCCAGCGGCCATTGATGAGCAAAACAAGATTGCTGCCGCAGGCAATCACCGCAAGGTCCGTGCTTCTGCCGGAAGGGCCGACAAGCGGTTCGTTGGCAAAGACCGGCATTTCGGTCCAGCCGACAAGCGCCAGGGGCGTATTGTTCCGTACCACGTCAAGACGGAAATAACCTTTGTCGGAAATCAGAACAAGGTAGCAGGTGCCGTCCTCGACAATCCGAAACATGATCCCGGCCGCGGCATAACCGCCAAGGTTGTCCAGGCGGAAACGCGCCTGGATAAACTGATCCCCGTAATGGCGATCCGGCGCTTCAATCCAGGCTATGCAATTGCTTTTTTTCAGGGCTACAACAAGGGACCGTTCCTCAAGGTAGGCATCAAAAGAAGTTTCTGATTTAATATCAAACAGGGAATTTTCGGATTTCGAGAAATCCGCGGTCCAGTTTTCTTCAGGCCGCTTGTTCCGGGAGCGATTCCGGCGGATCTTGTTGGAAAGGACATATAATGGCCGTTTCAGAAAAGAGAGCATATTTATGATGTACTGTAAAAACGGTGAAAAGTCGAGATGTTTCTTCCTGAATTTTTTCTTAAAATCTCCGCGGCGAAGATTTGGCGGCAGGATTTTTTCGGCCGACCCTTTTCTTTTTTTTACCGCCCTGGCCCTCTTTGCCGGCTTTCTTGTGCTTAACTTTGCCTTTAGGGGGGTTGGCGTTATAAAAAGGACACGCCTTGTCCTTTCCCGGCAATGGGAGGAACAGTTCGGCGGGGATCTTGTTGACAGCCTGATCAGGGAATTCGGGGAGCGCAATCCGGAGCTTTTGATCCTGAGGGAGCTGTCCGCAAAAAACGGCGCCCGGGCCGCGGCGGTTCCCGATATCCTGCTTTTTGATGAAAGCGAATATGAGGACCTTGCCGGAAAAGGCGCCCTGGCGCCGCTCAATGGTTATGCGCATTTTGAAAACGGCATTGATCGGCGGGCTCTTCCGCTTATCTCCTTTATGGATCTTCTGTTCTACAATATAAATTTGCTGAAGGCGGCCGGTTTTGATCGCCCTCCGAAAAACCGCGCCGAATTTCTTGCCTATGCAAAAGCGGTTTCGGCAGCGCCGGGTGGCAGCACGGGGTTAAAGGGCGTATACGGTACGGGTTTGGCTTTAAGTCCCGAAGACCCTCTTTCAATCCGCAGGGAAATCTTTTCCCAAATATGGGCTTCGGGTTCTTCTTTGTTTCAGGACGGCAAACCTTATTTTGGGGGCAGGGCGGCAACGGAAACCCTGGACTTTTTGGGCCGGCTTAAGCAGGACGGCGTAATTGCGCCTGACGCCTTCGACAAAACCGGCGCCGGACTTGCGGCCGATTTTGCCGAGGGCCGGATTGCCATGATGATTGCTTCGTCCCGGGAGATTCCGGAATTAAGAAAACGAATGGGAGACTCCGCCTTTGGCATAACGATTATACCGGGGATGGCTGAAACTCCGGGTCAAAATCGCATCTCCCTTTTGTCCTGGTACGCGGGCATCGGCGCGGACTGCACCGGAATCGACGAAGCCCGGACTTTTCTCGCTTTTCTTGCGGAGAAGGGCTCTTCCCTGGCCGCCCGTATGGAGGCGGTGCCGGGAAACCTTCCCCGGGATAATATTATTCCCCACGCGGAATCTTTTCCCGGGCCGTATATAAGGAACGATCCTTTTTATTCAAAGGCCTGGGAGATATACGAAGCGGCGAAACCCGTTGAAGAATTTTCCGGTATGCCGGAAGCGGCTGAATATGAGCAAATTGTCCGCGAAGAATTGGCAAGGTTTTTCGCGGACAGGCAAAAAGCCGCGGACACGGCAGCGGCAATCCAAAAACGCTGGGCGTC
>JAISAK010000044.1 GCA_031266695.1 Treponema sp. | reverse complement strand
TCGGCGCCAAGGAAGGTGTATATGGGCCCGTGGTTCGCCTCAACGAACCCCCTTAGGATGGCAAACATGTAGCGCAACTCGTCGATTGCCTTTTCGGAGTAAGGCTCTATGCCGTCTATTTCTTTCTGCAAGAGCTCGTCCGCCGTTTGCCTGGCCAGAGCTTCGGCGTCAATGTTCTGCTGGAGTAATCCATCGGCCTGTTCTCTGGCTAAAGCTTCCGCGTCAATGTTCTGTTGGAGTAGTTTATCAGCCTCCTGCCTGGCCTGGGCTTCAGCATCAATGTTCTTTTGTAAGAGCTCGTCCGCTTCCTGCCTGGCTTGGGCCTCCGCATCGATATTCTCTTGTAAGCGTTCGTCGGCTTGTTCTCTGGCCAAGGCTTCGGCGTCAATATTCTGCTGTAAGATTTTATCCGCTTCCTGCCTGGCCAATGCCTCCGCGTCTATTTCTTCTTCAATGGCCTTGAGGTGTTCAGGCAGCCCCTTGATATACGTCTCGTCTATGTAAGGAAGATCCTGCCACCGGAGCGTAAGGTCAGGATTAGCGGGATCCTTTTTCCCCAGTTTGAAGAACCGTTTCCCGTCCGGGAAATCCTCAACGCCCGGCACCCCGTCGTAGAGCCTGGGGTTTGCGGCGTTCCACTCCGCGGTAGTACCGATAAACGGCTGCGCGAATGCTTTCATCTATCCCTCCTCCGTAAATACCCCCGCACGCCCGGGAAAGGCTCCGCCGGTTTATTTACTTTTCCTGAACCCAATAACCGGCCAGAATGTTTTTTCATTGTAGGCCTCCCTGATTTTTCTCGCCTGGTTTATCGGGGTTCCCGTACCATACGCCCCGGCCTCCATTACATCCCAAAAAGTTTTCCAGAACTTCTCTTCCGTCCGGTTTTCCCCGTCCAGGGCGAATTCCTTGACTTCAACCCCCGCTTTTATCACCGATTCGGCAAAGGGGAAAAACTTCCTCTGCAGCCGGGGTATCTTCTCGCCGGTCACCGCCCGTTCCGCCAGCCAGCCGGTAGCGTCGCTGATAACCGGAACGCTTTCGGCAACCGGCGAAAGAAGCAGATAATAGGCAATCTTCTTTACCCAATCCTCCGCTTCATCATCCTCATCGCTAAACTTCCCCCGCATAAAAGCCACCAGAAGATTCGCCATGCCTATCGAGGCGTAAAGGCTTAAGTAATTACCGAACGTCTTGTTCGCCACCGCGTTGGGAAGCCCGTAGGTAAGCTGATTCCATACCGTGTTGAGCGGCGCGCCGTACCTGACAAGGGCTTTGGGTAAATGCCCCTTGCCTCCCCTGAATATCGGGGCAAGTTCGGTCTCGTCCATATCCGGCTGGGTTCCCAGTACTATTTCATCCGCCTGAAGAATAGCCGCCGTCTCATTCCCGCCGTTCTTTTTCAACTCTTTTTTGTAGGCCGCCCACCATCCCGTGGAAACCGTCTGCCAGTCCGCCACTTCCTGCATCTTCATGGCCATATCCGCGTATTTAATCTGCGCCTGGGAAAACTTGCCGCTGTCCTTCATGTGCCTGACGTATTCCTGGGCGTAGTTTATTATCCGGCGCCGCATTACCGTGGATTTTTCCCTGACCATCTGGTCAAACAGCTTGCGATCTTTCATCCGGTCTTTTACCGCCCCCAGGTATTCAAACAGGTTTATATGCCCCAGAAAGGCCGCCGCGCTTTGGGGATACTGGGCAAGATAGGAGGCCACGTTAAAACCTATGTCCGCCATGGCCGCCTTGCCGCTTAAGGCGTCCAGAAAGTTTTCCGCCGTGTCGCTCCGGATGGAATCAGGCGCGGCCAGGATGTTGATATAGTCCCGTACCCGGGTTACCGCCCATTTGCCGTACATGATTTCAAGCCGGCGCTGCATGGCCTCGGCGCCGTAGTTTTTCTGTTTAAAAACCGCGTTAAGATTTCTGACATACGGCGCGAAGGCCGCAAAGTGTTCTTCCCGTTCGACGCCTTTAAAAAATACGTTAAAGATATCAAGCTCTATGTCGGTTTGGTTCCACGGCTTTATATTAAGCCGGTCATGCATCATACCCTCGTCCACACTCACCGAAACCATGTGCGTACCGATATTCAAAGCCTCCGCGGCTTCCTGGTGGGCGGTCTTATCCCCAACGGAGGATTTACGGTTGATGGGCAGATAGGATTTCTGTTCCCCCACGTCCTCGTTAAACATATTGAAGAAGACGTCCTTGACGCGGTCGAAGTTGCCGGAGAAGTTATCGGCTATCGCCCGGGCGATGGTTATTTCTTTCTCCGTCAGGTTTTCTGCCATAGCCTTTCGGATTAGGGCTTCCTTATTTTCCCCTATCCGGTTTATGGATTCCCCTACCTCTTTCCGGTATCTTCTTTCGTTTTTCGGCGGCCGGTATTTCTCCCCGGTCCTCCGGGCCTCCTGCTTCGCCTTCACCCTCGCCGCTTTCTGGACTTCCGTATCCTGCCCGGCCGCCTCGCCCAGCATGTTTCTCATGGCAAGCCTTTCTTCAGGGGAAAGAAAGTTGCCGTAAAGTACGGCCGCCCTCATCCTCTCGTTGTTAAGGCCGACATGCATCAGCATAAGTTCGGTGACGCTTAACACCTGGTCCTTGCCGTCCGGCCCCAGCCCCTCAATAGTTATCTTTTTCCGTTTCGCCGCGTTTATGTCAAACTTAAGCTCTTCGGCCAGATCAAGAACCTGGGAAACACGCCTGTCCACCTCAAGAACTTTCCGCCGCTTTGCCAGGTTCCCTTCCTTCCTCAGCAGGTCGGTCATAACCCCCTCGTTCTTTCCCCCCTGCATGGTCTTGAACAGGTTCGCGTCTTTCCAGGTTTCCCATAGGGCCTTGGTTAAGGGGCTGTCGGCGCTTTCCGCTATCTTCCGCGCTTCCTCGGTGGTTTTCGCTTTCATGTATTCGATAAGCCGCCGGGCTTCCCGGGTCTTCCCTTCCTCCACAAGAAGGTCTATCCCGTTCCGCAGCCGGCCAATCTCGGATTTCACCCTGTGTTCCCGGCGGGCTTCTTTTTCCTGCCATACCGCCCGGCCCTCGGCTTCCAGAGACCGGATCTCCGCCAGGAGATCGTCAAGCTCCGAATCAAACAGTTCGTTTAAATCCCGGCGGAATACCCGGTCTGTCAGCCGCTTGTCCAGAAGCCCGGCGTTAATCTCCCCCCGCGCCACCTTTTGACGGAACTCCGCTACCGGCATAGGCTTCTTGTTCCAGGTAACCTGCTTCCCCTTATCAGTAGGGTTTACACCCTCCAGAAATGATTCCTGTAAAGCTTTTATACGATCCCGGTTCTCATGCCAGATCCCGGGCCCGGGGGCCTTGAGTATCGCCGCTACCTTCCTCCGCCGCCCGGCAAGGATCTTTGCCGCCGCCCTCCGTTCGGCTTCCTTGGATTTAATTTGGGCCTTTAGCTTTTCAAGCGCCCCTTTCTTTTCCAATGCCGCTATAGCCTTGGCCCGGCTGATACCGGCCGCGCCTTCCTTTTTTTGCCGCGTTAGCTCTTTCTTCCGGCGCGCTATATCCGCCCGTAGTTCCCGCGCCTTCTCGGTGAGTTTTTCCAGTTCAACCCGCAGCCGTGCCGCGCCGTACCTACCCTGATGCATCCTTCC
>JAISAK010000037.1 GCA_031266695.1 Treponema sp. | reverse complement strand
CTGCTGGTATTTTCTCGTATCCCTGACCGCCCTGCTGCAATGCAAAAAAGAGGTACTCCTGACCGCTAATATCTCGCCCGCCTATATCGCCGAAATCAGGCAAAGCGGAACGGCCTTCCTTACGGATCGGAACCTGGGCGCGGCGGAGGCCTCCGGGGACATACTTTTTCTCCCTTCCCTGCTTTCGGGAAGATCCGCCGCCGGCCTTTCCGCGGTTCCGCCGCCGCCGATAAACGCCGGTGAAACGGCGATCCTGATGTATACCTCGGGCACCACGGGAAGGCCCAAGGCGGTGCGGCAGCGGCTGACCGAATTTGAAACGGACAACGCCTTTATCCTTTCCAAATGGGGCGAAGAATGGCTCGGGCGCAGGGTCTGTTCCACGGTAAGCCAGCATCACATTTACGGTATCCTTTACACTATACTGCTGCCCTTTACCGCGGCGGTTCCCTTCCGCCGCAGCCGCGTCGAGTTCCCCGAAGAATTCGAAAAGCTTGACGACGTCTCGTACATGATCATAACCGTTCCCGCTTTTTTGAAGCGCGCCGTCGAGGCAAAAAGCGCGGAGGTTTCCGCCGCGGCTTTCGCCGCGGTTTCCACCGAAGTTTCCGCGGGCGGAGGCGCGGAGCCGGCGGCGGAAACGCGCTACGCCCTCAAGGATCCCTGGATCTATACCTCGGGCGGGGTGCTTACCCCCGATGTCGCGGAAAAGACGAACCGGGTTTTCGGCTTCTGGCCCCTGGAAGTCTACGGCAGCACCGAAACGTCGGGCATCGCCTGGCGGCAGTCAAAGGACGGCCTTGAGTGGACTCCCTTTGACAATGCCGAACTCAGGCTGAACGATGAAGGCCGCCTGGTAGTCCGCTCTCCCTACATAAAGGATCCCGCCGGCTTTACCACCGGGGATCTTGCGGATATGTCAGGCGACGGCCGCTTTCTTCTCAGGGGCCGGGCCGATTCCATCGTTAAAATCGAGGAAAAGCGAATCTCCCTTCCCGAGGCGGAGGCGCGAATCCTTCAATCGGGCCTTGTCTCGGACGTGTGCGTCCTGGCCCTGACCGGCAGGCGGCAGTACCTCGCCGCGGTTCTTGCGCTTAACGATCGGGGGAAGGAGCGGTTCCGGGGGCTTGATAAATTTGAAATCAACCGCTGGTTCAGGGAATATCTTCTTCAATTTTTTGAAAGCGTGGTGCTTCCGAAAAAATGGCGTTACCTTGACGCCCAGGGAAAAAAGAAAAAGCTTGAGATGGAAGCCCTCTTTGCCCGGGAAGACGGGAAAGAAGACCCGGATTCGGAGGAGGCCAGCGCGGGCCCTTCCGGCATAATCGCCTCCCGGCGCATTACGCCGGAAAATATTCTTGAAAAAACGGAAGACGGGGCGCTTCTTGAATTCACCATACTCCCCGAAAGCGATTACTTTGACAATCACTTTCCCCTGTTCAAGGTGCTTCCCGCCGTGGCGCAGTTTGAACTGGCAATTCGCTACGCGGATCGCTGTTTCAAAACCGGGCTTAATGTAAAACGGGCAAAAAGGCTTAAATTTTCCGCCATTGTGCGTCCGGGTACGCTCCTTCGCCTCAGGCTTAACCGGGACGGCGGCAGCGGAATTGTTTCCTTTGTCTTCGCGAGCCCGGACGGGGAAACGGTCTATTCCTCCGGGTCCTTTGCCACGGGGGCGGAGTGATGGCCGGAAGCGCGTACCCGCCCGGTTCCGGGATTCCCGGGACGGGCCTTCCGGCCGAAGCGCGGAAACCGGGCTTTGTGATTCCCGTGTATAACCACGGAAAAGCCGTCGGCGGAGTGGTGAAGAAACTGAAAGGGCTGGGGCTGCCGATTATCATGGTAGACGACGGCAGCGACGGGGAAACAAAGGCCGCGCTGGAAAAAATCCGGGCGGAGGAGCCGCTTGTGGTTCCCGTGCGGCTTCCCAAAAATCGCGGCAAGGGCGCGGCGGTTACCGCGGGGTTAAAAAAAGCCGGCGAGCTTGGTCTGAGCCACGTGCTGCAGATAGACGCGGACGGTCAGCACGACTGCGGCAGGGCGGCTTTTTTTCTTGAAGAGTCGGCGGCGCGTCCCGGGGCGCTGATCTGCGCGTATCCCGAATACGACGAGTCCATTCCGTCAAGCCGCAGGAACGGGCGGAAGATAGCCAATACCTGGGCAAAAATCGTTACCCTTTCCCCGGAGGTAATTGAAACCATGATGGGCTTCCGCGTATACCCCGTGGAAAAGGTTCTTCGCCTGTGCCGGAAGCATCACCTTGATTCCCGAATGGGCTTCGACATCGAGATTCTGATTCGCCTTTACTGGGACAGGGTTCCCATGTTTTTTTATCCGGTGCGCGTAACGTATCCCGCCGGCGGCATTTCCCATTTCAGGGCGGTTCGGGACAATGTCCGCATAAGCTGGGTCTACACCCGGCTTTGCTGCGGCATGCTGCTCCGCTTCCCCCTTCTCCTCGGGCGCGCCTTCAAACGCGGGATAAAACATGGCTGAAGAAGCGCGGGGCGGCCTGTCCGGGGCGGATGCGGAATCACCGGAACCCGCGGCGCACTGGTCAAAACAGAAGGAAGCCGCGTCCGGGTACTGGCATGTAAAACTTATCCTCCTCATGTTTAGATTTTTTCCGGTTATTATCCTGCGGCTTGTCGCTTTTCCCGTGGGCTTTTTCTACTTTTTGTTTTCAAAACGGGCAAGGGAAGAATCCGGGCGCTACCTTGACAGGGCGGCGGCGGTCCTTAAAAGGGACGCGGGCCGCTCCGGTTTCAGGGCAAGCCGCCTTTCCCATATTCTCGCCTTCGCCCTGTCCCTGATAGAAAAGGTGGAGTCCTGGGGCGGCAAGGTTTCTTTCAAACGAATCCGCTTTCAGGACGACGATATCGGCGAACTTATCGAAAGGCTTGAAAGGGGCGAAGGGGTCTTCCTTATCAGCTCCCACCTGGGCAACATGGAATTTATCCGGGGTCTGGCCGGTTTAAACCGTACCGGCGTTTCCCGCGAAATTCCGGTGAACGCTATCGTGGATTTTTCCGTTACCGCCCATTTTAACCGTATGCTGACCGAATTAAATCCGCAGTCCATGACGCATCTGGTCAGCGCAAAGGAGATGGGGCCCGAGACCGTGATTTTCCTCCAGGAACGCCTTGCCGCCGGCGAGCTTGTGGTAATCGCCGGGGACAGAACTTCCGGCAGCGAAGGCAGCCGCTTCCTGTCCCTTCCCTTTTTCGAAGAGGAAGCGGCTTTCCCCTATGGGCCCTTTTTTCTCGCTTCGCTCCTCGGAGTTCCGGTCTATTTTGTCTTTGCCCTGAGGCGGAGGGATATCTCCCTTTTCTCCCCCTATGTTATGCACATTCATAAAAGCGGCGTTTCCTTTGACTGCCCCCGCCGGGAAAGGGAAGAAAGGATAAAGGATCTGGCCTGCCGTTTCGCGCTCCGGCTTGAGCAATACTGTAAAGAACACCCCTACCAATGGTATAATTTCTACGATTTTTGGGGCGGAATAAAAGCGCTCCGTAAGGAGCGTTAATTCAATGAAGGCGCCCGCGCCCGGCGCCCGGTAAAGGCCACAGTATCGAACAAAGGCGCCGCAGCTTTAGCTGCGGTAGCGCGCCGCGGGGCGGAATAAAAGCAGCCCGTTAAGGGCTGTTTACCCAATAAAGGCGACAGCGCCCGGCGCTGAATAACGGCTGCAGTACCGAATAAAGGCGCGAAGCCTTCAGGCTGAGCAGCGCGGCGGCGCCCGGAAAAGGCCACAGTACCGAAGATGAGGAGGAAGCGTGGAAGAGAGTATAAGCGCTGAAATAGAGTTTACCGTAGAGTTTTACGATGTTGATTCCATGCAGGTAGTCTGGCACGGAAACTACATTAAATATTTTGAAAAGGCCCGCTGCGTCCTGCTCGGCAAAATAGGTTACGGTTATCTTGAGATGAGGGAATCCGGCTGGGCCTTTCCCGTAACGGCGGTTTCGGCAAAGTACATCAGCCCCCTTACCTTTCAGGACAGGGTACGGGCAAAGGCAATCCTCGTAGAGTACGAGAACTGCCTGAAAATAAAATACGAGCTTTACAACGCGAAAACCGGCCGGCTCTGCACAAAGGGCGAGAGTACCCAGATGGCTGTCGAGATAGCTTCCGGGGAATCCCGTTTTGTGTGTCCCGTGATTCTCCGCGACAAGGTGCGGGCCCTGCCGGGCGGGGAGGGGGCGTGAAAAAAAGCTTTGCCGCCCTTGCCCTGCTGTTCCCGCTTCTTTCCTCCCTTTACGCCCAGGATGTGTGGAGCCGCCCCCTTGACGCGGAAAGCCTGCCCCAATACAGCGCGGTGTGCGCGGATCTTGCCCGCCGCCCCGTGGTCAAGGGTGTCTTTGAGCAGACAAAGATCCTAAAGCGGCTTGGCCGGTCCCTTGTTTCCAGGGGGAATTTTATCATCGCCGCGGACCTGGGCATGGTCTGGGACACCCTTTCGCCCTTTCCCTCGGTGACGGCGGTGGGCAGGGATTTTATCATCCAGTCCACGCCGAGGGGAACCCGGTCAAGGCTCGACGCCGGGGGAAACGAAACCTTCACCAGCCTGGCCGCGACCATCAGCGCCGTTTTTACCGGAGACGCGCAAAGCCTCAGGGAGAATTTTGAGAATTATTTTCTGAACGGCGGAGGGGCCTGGACTCTGGGACTCGTTCCCCGGGAAAAGGCAATAGCCCTCTTTGCCGAGCGGATCATCCTTGAGGGCGACGCCGCCGCCGGTTCCGCGCTGATCCGTTCCATCACGCTCCACGAGCGGAGCGGAGACATCATCCGCTATGTTCTGAGCGGCCACAACTTTCCCGCGGGTTTAAGCAATGAAGAAAAGGCCCTGTTTTCCCTTGACTAGCGCGGGCTCCGCGGAACGGTGGCTGCCGGCGGTCTGGCTTGCCGTCCACGGCGCCGTTTTCCTCGGGCTTTTCCTTTCGGTGCCCCTTATGGGGCCCCCGCGGATAAACACGAGCCTCCTCGACATACTCCCCGCTTCGCAGGGCCTTCGGGAAGCGGCCGCCGCGGACAGAATCCTGGGCGAAAAAACTTCCCGGCAGGTGACCATCCTTTCGGGCGCCGCGGATTTCGCCGCCGCAAAACAAGGGGCCGAGGCGCTTTACCAAAAACTTGCCGGAAGCGGCGTCTTTGAATCCCTCAGCTTCCGCATCGACCCCCTGGCGGCGGAAGATTTTTTCCGTTTTTTTTACAAGTACCGTTATGCGCTACTCGACGCCGGAACCCGCCGTCTCCTTGAAGATGGAAAGGCCGGAGAGATTGCGGAGGACGCCCTCGCGATGGCCTACGGATCCTTCAGCATAAGCCCCCTTGATTATCTTGAAGAGGATCCCTTCTTTCTGACCGAAAGGGAAACAGCCGGCCTCTTGGGGTCCTCCCTTGCTTCCTCCGGCAGCATGAGCCTGAAAGACGAGGTGCTGGCCGCGGAATCCGGCGGCCGCTGGTACGTGATGCTGAGGGGAACCCTTGCCGGGGCGGGGGTAGCCCTGACCAACAGGGACAGCGCGGCGCTGACCATCTACGCCGCCTGCGGCGATGTTGTTAGAGAAGCGGAAAGCTCCGGCGAAGACGGCGGCCTGGGTTTCTATTATTCGGGAGTGCCCTTTCACAGTTACGAAAGCTCCTCCGGCGCCCAGCGGGAAATATCGCTTATTTCCACCGTTACCCTTGCCATTATCGCCGCGCTTTTTCTGCTGATCTTCCGTTCCCTGCTGCCCCTTGTCTGCGCCGTGGCCGCCGTGCTGATGTCGATACTCCTGGCCCTCGCCTCGACGCTGCTTTTTTTCCGGGAAGTTCACGTGCTGACCTTTGTATTCGGCACTACCCTTATCGGCACCTGCGTTGATTACACGATACATTATTTTATCCAGTGGAAACTCAATCCCCTTTTGAAAACCGGCGCGGAAATCCGCTCCCATATTTTCAGGGGAATCTTCCTGAGCTTCGTATCGTCGGCCGTCTGTTTTTTTGTTCTGCTCTTTGCCCCCTTTTCCATACTCAGGCAGTTCGCGGTTTTTTTACTGATGGGCCTGTTCAGCTCTTTCCTTTCGGTGAACTGTATCTTCCCCCTGCTGCGAAAAAAATCCCCGGAAACCGGGGGCGCGGCGCGGCGCGTTTTCGGGCCCGGGGGACAATTTTTTTCCGCCCTGTTCCCGCTGCGGATACCCGGCGCCGCGAAATTCCCGATCTTTGCCCTGGCGGTACTGGGAGCCCTGTTCCTCCTTTTTGTGAACCGCGGCAGGGTAAAGATAGAAAACAATATCGCCTCGCTTTATACCATGCAGGGCGCGCTTCTGGAATCCGAAAGAATCAGCGGCAGGGTGATTAATCTCGGTTCCGCCGGCTGGTACTTTCTTGTAAAGGGAGCGGACGCCGAGGAGCTTCTTCAAAACGAGGAACGGCTCAGGACGGCGCTTGACGCCGAAATAAGGGAGGGTAATCTCGGTTCCTACGCGGCCCTTTCCCTTTTTGTTCCCTCGGAAAAAACCCAGCGGGAAAATATTCTTGCCGCGCGGAATCTGCTTTCCCTTGCGGAAGAGCAATACCGGAACCTCGGCTTTCCGCCCGGCGCGGCGGAACGGTTCAGGGAAGATTTTGAAAAAAGCGCCGCCCGGTTTGTCCGTATCGACGATGAGCTGCCCGCAAACATAAGGGATCTTGTTTCGAATCTCCGGATAGGCCGGGCGGGAGGAACCGGGCGCGCGGCTTCCGGCGTTTCGGGCGCCGGGGCTTTCTATTCCTGCGTGCTTCCCCTCCACGCAAAGGACGAGGTGGTTTTCAGGCGGATAGCGGATAACGGGGAAAACGTTTTTTTTGTAAACAAGGTAAAGGATATCGGCGCGGAGCTTGACCGTCTTACCGGGATAATGCTCACGCTCCTTTTCGCGGCCTGGTGCGCGATAGCCGTAATAGTACGCCTTTCCTACTCCTGGAAAAAAACCCTGCGGATCTGCGCTATTCCGTTTTTTCTTGTTCTTGTGTCCCTTGCGGTTCTTGCCTGCCTCAACATCCCCCTGAACTTTTTTCCCGTAACGGGCCTTATTCTGGTATTCGGCCTGGGGCTGGATTACATTTTTTACATCACGGAAAGCGAAAAAAGAACCGGCGGCAGGGAACAGTCGTTGACGGCGCTGGCCATTTTTCTCTCCTTTGCCACTACCGCGCTTTCCTTCGGCGCCCTTGCCCTGAGCAGCTTTGTTCCTGTTCAGCTTTTCGGCATAGTTGTTTTTTCGGGGCTTACCTCGGCGTATATTTCGTCGATACTGCTGACCCGAAGCGTCGTTTCCGAGAACCAGCGCAGAACCGGCGCCGCGGCGGATTCTCCCCGGGGGGCGGAGGCGGCGGAAGGGAACGGGGACGGGGCGTAGCTCCTTTCGCGGGCCGCCGCAAGCATATAGCGTTCCCCGGCTCCTTCCAGTTCGTAGAGGTAGAAGTCCGCGGACGGCGAAACTCCGGCCCCGCCCTGGCGGCCGAAAGCCGTCCGGGCGCGCGGGCCCGGCCTGGGTCTCCGCGGGGCCGATCCCACGTAAAAAACCGGCGCCTTTCCCATGTCAAACACAGAAAGCCCCCTAAGTTTAAGCCAGCATTCTTTCAGGGTCCAGATCATGTAAAAACGGCGGTTCCCTTCGTCCCTGCCGGCGGCGATATAGTCCCTTTCGGCCCGGGAAAAGAAGCGTTCCGCAATCGTCCGGTGGTTTTTGCCGGGGTTCATGTACTGGACATCGCAGCCTACCCGGAAAAGGCGCTGTTCCCGCGGGGAAGACTGCGCCGCTGAAAAAGCGAGGGCCGCCATATCGCGGGAATGGGAAATATTGAAGTCCGCGTGAAAATCCGCAAAATAGGGCCTTCCCCCGGCTTCGACGGCTATGGGGCTGTCCCGATCAAGGACGCCGAGGATACGGCGGGCCTCGGAACTGAGGGCTTCCCTTTTTTCCCCCGGCGTTTTACCCGGAGTAGACAGACGGGACAATCCTATATAAAATAAATCCATTATTTGTTGCATATATGGAAAATTGTAAACCCGGAAAGAACCTGTTGGGAAGCGCCTTTTTTCTCCTGTGCCTGGTTTCCTGCGCTACCAGCTCAAATATTACCCGTTTCTCGCCAGTCTACCTGACGGACAAGGCAAAGTATACGCTTCTTCCGGCCGCGGAAATAGAGGCGTCCCTGGACGGCCCCCAGCAAATCAGCGGTTCCTGGGGGGAGCGGGAATTCGTCATGGACGCCTGGGTCGCGGCCGATGAAACGGGAATACGCATGGCGCTGTTTAACAGCCTCGGCGCCGGCATGGGTGAATTTTCCTTTAGCGACGAAGGCGTCTCCTTTTACTCCCCGGTTTTTCCTCCCGCGTTCAAGGGCGAGTACCTGGCCGCGGATTTCCAGCTCTGCTTTTACCGGGCCGAAGCTTTACGCGAAGCCCTGGAAGAATGCGGCCTTGGCCTGGAACTGGAAAGAAGGGAGGATGAAACCGGAGGCTTTGTTGAGATCCGCCGCGTTACCGAAGCGGCGGGTTCTTCGCCGGGGAAAAAGATAATCCTTGAAATCGAAAAAACCGGAAGCCGGGTGCGTTACGTAAATCTGCTGCGCTCCTACTCCTATACCCTGGGGGGGGAGTTTTAATGGGGATTCTTCTTTCGGCGCCGGGCCTGGTTTGCTGCGCCGGCGGCGGCAGGGAGGATTTCTTTGCGGCCGCGCTTCGGGGAGATACAGGCGGAATTGTCCCCGTCTCCGTTTCCGGAGGCCGGCGCTTTCTTGTGGGCCGGGTGGAAGATCCCGGCCCCGGAACTGCCGGACAGGGGGAGGGGCGGCTTTACAGTATCGCCGCCGCCGCCCTGGAACAGATTCGCCCGGAGATAGAGAAGGCCCTGGCGGACTTCGGCGCGGAGCGGGTGGGAGTCTGCGCCGGTTCCTGTGACAACGGTTCGGAGTTGTCCACCCCCGCCCACCGGGCCTATTTTTTAACCGGAGCTTTTCCCGGCGCTTACGAGCTCCGCTTTCAGGGCGCGGCTTTTGTTTCGGATTTTATCGCGGGGCTTTTCGGCCTCCGGGGGCCCTGTCTGACGGTATCCACCGCCTGCGCTTCAAGCGCCGGGGCTATAGTAAAGGGAGCCGAACTCCTCGGCGCGGGCCTCTGCGACGCGGTGATCGCCGGCGGCGCCGACCTTGCTTCGGAAACGGCGCTTCTTGGCTTTTCGGCCCTGGAAGCGCTGTCCGATACGGTATGCAATCCCTTCAGCAGGAATCGCCGGGGAATTACGCTGGGCGAAGGAGCGGCCTTTTTCGTTATGCGCCGCGCCGGGGACGGGCCGGCCGGTAAAGCCCCGGCCGCGGGAACGGACAGGGCGGCTGCGGCTAACGATGCGCCGGGAGGTGCGGCTAACGCGGCCGGCCGCGGCGCGGACGGAGGTGGCGCGGCCGGGCCGCGGATAGAGCTCCTCGGTTTCGGGGAAAGCGCCGACGCCTATCACATGA
>JAISAK010000028.1 GCA_031266695.1 Treponema sp. | reverse complement strand
GGGCAGGCGGAGCAGAATTGTATCAGCTGCGGCGAATGCCGGCGTGTGTGTCCGGTCGGCCTGGATCCCGAAGAAATATACAAAAAAGCTTTGGTTTTGCCGGACGGCGAAAAACCCGCCGGGGCCTCCGAATGTCACGGCTGCGGCTGCTGCGAAGTGGTTTGTCCTTCCCGGCTGCCTCTGTCGGAGCTGATACTGGGAAAAATCCGGGGGAGGCGAAATGCCTGACCGGTATAACATATTGAATCAGAAGCCGCAGGTGCATATCTCGTGTTCCACGCCGGGGCGGATGTGGCTTATCTTTGCCTGTTCGTTCTTTGTGGTACTGCAGTCGGCCTTGAGCGATTCCGGGGCGTCCCTTGTTGTTGCCCTCTGCGCCCTCTGTCCCGCTGTTCTTACGGAGCTTCTCATCACCCACAGGAAAGAGGGCTTTGCGAAAATAAAGGACGGCAGCGCCGCCGCCTCGGCTATGGTTTTCGCGCTGCTTCTGCCGAATCAGATCCACCCGGTCTACGCGGTTCTGGGCGCGGCCTTTGCCATAGTGGTGGTTAAGCATAGTTTTGGCGGCCTTGGCTCAAACTGGCTTAACCCGGCTCTTGGGGCCTGGCTTTTTCTCCGGTTTTCCTGGCCCGGAGCTTTTTCGAAGGCCCTTGCGGGATCTCCCCTGGAGATTGTTTCGGAAAGCCTTCGGAATGGTTTCGTCAACCCCCGTAATTCCCCCCTGGGGCTGATACGCCTCTCCGGGGCCGGCGGTTTTTCCGGCGGCGGCAGTTCCCTTGACGCGGCGGTAAGCTCTTTCCTCAACAATACGATTTTTTCGGTTTCCGGGGCCGAGCTTCCTTCCGGTTATATTGATCTTCTGGTTTCCGGAACTACGCCGGGGATTATCGCCGACAGGGGGCTTCTTGCCCTGCTTCTGGGCACGGTTGTTATTACCGTTTTGCAGATAAGCCGTTCATGGATACCCCTGGTGTACCTTGGCCTCTTTGGAATTCTTGTCCGGATTTTTGGCGATCTTCCCTTTGGGGGCCTTCTTTTTAACGGCGACGTGCTTTTTGCTTTTTTTTCGGGGGCGACTCTGCTCACGGCCTTTGTCCTTATGGCCGAACCCGTAACCGGGGCAAAGTCCAAGGTCGGGATTTTTTTTACCGTTCTTCTGGGAGCTTTTCTGTCCTGGGTCTTCCGCTACGAGGGTTTGGAATTTTACGGAGCCCTTTTCGCGGCCGCCCTGGTCAACGCCCTTACCCCGGCTGTCCGCTTCTTTGAGGGAAAATGGTTCTATTCCCGGAAACAGAGGCGCGGCCAATGAATACCATGCCGGACAAAAATCTTCAGGCCGAAAACCGCTCCTCCGGTTTTTCCGGTTCCCCCGCTCCGGGCGGGGATATGCTTTTGAAATTAAGGGATCGGGCCGTGTTTCTGGGATGGATTGCGGGACTTGTCGTCGCGGGCGCCCTTATCTGGTCTTTAACCCAGCCCGTCAGGGAGCGCGCCCTTATGCGCGCGGTAAACCGGGTGCTGATCTTGCGGGAAGACCCCCGGCGTCTTTCGGCCCCCCTTGCCGCGCCCCCCGGGGAAGGACTCTTTGGCTCCTGGTATTCGCTTTTGAATTCCGATTCGAGTTTTTTTGTTTTCGCGGTGATGAGGGATGGGATTCTTGTTCCCTGCGGCGCCCAGGTTTCCGGGGAGGGAAAGGTCGAGGAAATAATTCCCCTGGGCGCTCACGCCGGGCAGGTGTCGGGAAGCCTTTCACAGGGTATACTGCAAATCTATATCCGCCGAATTGAAAACACCGCGGCGGGGAGGGGAAAATGAGCGGTTCCGGTCAGTCCAATCTTTTCTGGGGGGCGGCTTCTCCCCTGGCGGGTTTCGCCGGGGGCGGGCTGCTTATTATGGCTTCGGCCCGGCTTGCCCACGCGCTGTTGGCGGCGGGAGCGCTTTTTTGGATTTAGGGTTTTTCCGTACTTGCCGCGTACCCCGGCGCACTGATTTTTCCCAAAAGGGGCAGAAATTTGATCCTTGTTTTTTTAAGTTCCTTTATCGGCGGCGTTTATCTTCTGCTGCTCTGGTTTTTAAGCCCCCTGGCGGGTCTGGAGGTTTTTTTCTTTGTTTCCCTGACGCCCCTTCTCTGTATCGGTTCCGGGCTCTTCGATCGGGTGAGATCCCTGGACCTGGGCGATTCGATAATAAGGGCGCTCTCCGAGGCCGCGGTTTTGGGCCTCCTCGTCATCCTGCTGTCCCTGGTACGGGAACCGCTTGGATTTTTTTCCCTTTCACTGCCGGGCAGCGCGCAGGGAATGGTTTTTCTTTTTTCGTTTCAGGAAACCGCCTTTCTGCCGGCCGGCATTATCGCGGGTTCCGCCGGCGCCCTGCTGCTTCTGGGCTACGGAACCGCTCTTTACCGCTATTTCAGGAGCGTCAATTCGCCCAGGGAGGAAGACCTGTGAGTAATCATGCCGCGGGACTTGCGCTCCTCGGAGTTTTTTCCAGCCTTTCCATGAATGTTATTCTGCAGTGCGGTCTTGGCCTGCGGCAGCTCGCGGTAAATCCGGCGGGGGATAAAAAACTTCCGTTCCTCAAGGCGGGGATTGTATTTATCACCGCTCTTTTTCTGTGGGTTTTGTTTACCTCCGTTTTTTCCCATTTTACTCCGGGCTTTTTTAAATACCTGCTTGTCTTTCCCCTGAGTTCGCTGATCTATTTTTGTCTTGAATGCCTTTTGTACCGGCTTGTTCCCGAAAAAGAGGCCGAAGGCGGCGGGGCAACCGGTTTTTGCGACGGCCTGGCCGCGGCCGCCCTTTTTATCACACTGAATATCGCTTCCGGCTTTGTTGAAGCGGCGGTTCTCTGTTTCGGCTTTTCCTTCGGTATGCTGCTTGTTCTGCTCATCCTTGACGAAATCCGCCGCCGTTCCAAGATGGAAGCGGCGCCGCGTTTTCTGCGGGGCAGCCCGCTGGCGCTTGTTTCTATGGGCTTCCTTTCCCTTGTTTTCAGCTCCGCCGCCTTCATACTTTTAAGGGCCCTGGGGGATTAAATGACTGAAAAAGATAAGGGACTGGTTTTGATACTGGGTTCTCATGCCCATGTTCCCTACGGCGCGGCGGACAGGGAGTTTGAGGAAGTCTACAGGAGCCGGGTAAAGCCCTTTGTTTCCGGCCTTTATAAATTTCCGAAGATCCAGGCGGCGCTCCATTATTCGGGGGTGCTGCTTAACTGGATTGAGCGGAATCATCCGGAACTGTTCATGCTGATAGAAGATATGGTTTCCCGTAAACAGACCGAACTGCTCGGGGGAGGCTTTTACGAGCCGATGCTTCCGCTTATACCTCTCCAGGACAAGATCGGTCAAATTGAATTTTTGACTACCTACCTCCGAAAACAATTTGGCAAACGTCCCCTTGGCTGCCGGATACCCGATCTTGCGTGGGAGCAGAATCTGGCAAGCCCCCTCTGCGCCTGCGGCATGCAGTATACCTTTCTGAACGAAGATCGTTTCCTCGGCGCGGGATTGGCCGCGGGGGATCTTTTTTATCCGTGCCTCTGCGAGGATCAGGGAAAGACAATCATCGTTTTTCCGGTTTCCCGGACAGTCGAGGCGGCCCTGGCGGAGAAAAAAGTTTCCCCGGTTGTCGCGGAGCTTCGGAAATCCCTGCCGGCCGGAAAGACCTGGATGGTATCTGTTTTTCCTGCCCGTGTTTTCGCGGAAGAAGGAGAGGCTCCCGATATTTCCTGGAATCGCTTTTTTGACGATCTTTCCCTGAGCGGCCTTGAATGTTTAAGTCCGGGAAAGCTGTTAAAGAGGCTGGGCAGCCTTAAGAAAGCCTACATTCCGGAAAACACTTTGCCGCGGCGCTTTGTCATTGAACATCCGGAAGCGGCGGGCATCTATTCAAAGATGATCTTTACCAACGTACTGATAAACCAGCTTCGGGGGGACAAGCTGCGCAAACAGACAGCCCGTGAAGAACTTTGGAAAGCGCAGGGCTGCGATCTTTTTTATTCAACCGAAAGCAGCCTGAACAGCGGCCTCCGGAAAGCGGCTTACCGATCCCTGCTGGGAGCCGAGCGTATTACCAGGGAAAGGGGGAAATTTACCTTCTCCCTGATTCAGTTTGATTTCGATCTGGACGGCGAGGACGAGTATCTTTTTCAGGATCAAAAGATCAACTGTTATATACGGCTCCGGGGCGGGGAAGTTTTTGAACTCGACTATCTGCCGCGGGCGTGGAATTATCTGGACACTTCCCGGGGAAGGGGCGCCTTCGCCGACTGCTTCCTGCCCGGGGAGCTTTCTCCCGAAGAATTGTCCGCCTTCGTAAATTCCCCCGAAGGGCTTTTTGATGACGGCGGTTACCGCGCGGGTTCGGAAAAATCCGCTTTCCCGAAGGGCCTGCGTTTTTGCGGCAATGAAAAGTATGAACCTGCGGAAATGGATCGGGTCAGGGGAAAAGTCTGTCTCAGGCTGCCGGCGGAGAAAGCCGCCGCTTCCGCAAAGGGCAGGTTTTCTCCCTTTGGCCGGATAGAAATCGAAAAATGTTTTTCCCTGAAAAAAGATACCCTTACGGTGACGTACTGTCTTACAAACCGCGGCGAAGCCGAAACCGTATTTCAGTTTGCTTCCCCCATCAGTCTTTCTTTTCCCGGCGGGGACGACGGGTTTGTACGGTTTTTCAAATACAAAACGGGAAGCAAAGATATCCCCCTTTCCGGAAACCGGCTGAAGGATGTTGAAACCCTGAAGATTCAGGACCTGAAAAACGAGGTGCAGATACTACTGGGATCCCCGGATACCTTTGACCTCTATGTGAAGCCCGCCGGAACGGGGGGCCGGTCAGGCTGCGTCATTCCCGTAGTTCCCTTTTCCCTCGGCCCCGGCAAGTCCCGAAGCCTTGAATTTACCCTGAAATTCCTGCATTAACCCGGCACTTTCAGAAGAAATATAAACGCTTACCCTGCAGGGAACTGTTCAAAGATTGAAATGCCGTATAAATTGAATAATACTTGAATAAAAATAATAATACGGAGGCATTTATGAAACGTTTAAGGTTTTTCCTTATCCCGGTTATGTTTGTTTTGGGGCTTAATTTCCTCCTTGCGGAGCCTGTTCGGGATTCGAGCGGGCAGACCGGAACCCAGGAATTGGTGCTGCTTCATACCAACGATCACCACGGGGTAATCCTGCCCAACGGCGGCAGGGGAGGGCTGGCGGAGGTTGCGGCCTATGTCAAGGCGGTAAAGGCAACCAGCCCGCAGGTACTCCTTGTGGACGCGGGTGATTTCAACACCGGCAGCGCCTTTTCCAATATGTTTGACG
>JAISAK010000017.1 GCA_031266695.1 Treponema sp. | reverse complement strand
TCCTCGTAACGCTCCATTCTGAACCGGAGTTCATAGCCCTTGTCGGAAACAATCCGTATCATCTTCCCGATACAGTCGGGAACCTGCTGGGAACCAAGGTCGGGGAAGTACTGGGGTTTGCGGGGGATAAAGGTACAACGGTTATCGTCGCAGCGAACTTCGCCGATATGGGGCGGAAGGGGGACAAGGAAAATAAGGAAATCGGATTTTCTGCCGCCGACCGTAAAGGCATACCCCGGTTTGACGGAGTGTATATTCCGCTTTCCGATAAAGGTATTCTGATCCTCGACAAAAAGGTTGAGCAGCAGGGGGCCCCCGTACTCCACCGGCTGTGACTTGTAACGGTTGACATAGGGGCTGGTACGCGGTTTTTGGCTTGCCGCGAAGCTTGCGAGATCCTTGCTGTGGTCCTCGAAGGGCGGAGGGGCGGGCTCTTCCTCCTCTTCTATCTGCTGCCGGGGAAGCGCCGCGCGCGCGAGGGCCCGTTTGGGACTTCCCTGCAATTGCCGGACGACAAGGAAAATAATCAAAAATAGTACCAAAAGTCCAAGTATCGCAAGACCAATCAAGAGGGGCAGGGGAGGCTCCCAGCCCTCAAAGCGCCGTTCCGGAGCCGCCGGGGGCCGCGGAGCCGGGGACTGCGCCGGCGCGGCGGTGGCGGGCGGGGGCGGAGCGGCCTGCGCCGCGCCTTGGGAAGGAGGCCGGGCCTGATCCGGCGGGGGAACCGGAGCGCTTTGCGCGGGCCGGGATGCCTGCGCCGGAGGGCTCTGGGCAGCCGCGGGCGCGGCGGGTTCTTGCCGGGCGGGCGGCGTCCTGCCGGATTCCGGCGCCCGGACAATGGGCACCTTTACAAAGTCAAAACCGATTCCCCGGGAGTCAAGGCGGGCCTTGGTTTCATCAATTAAATTTTGCAGCCCCGTTGCGTCCCAAACGCGGGAAGAAGCTCCCGGAACAGGGGATACGTCGCCGTCGCTGATAAGGATTATCTTTTTTGGCCGCGGGGGCAGGGAAGAAGCGTAGCTTTCGGCATAGCTTAAAGCCGCGGGAATATCCGACCAGGAGCCAAGCGGATACTGAAGCAGCATACGGCCGATTATAATTTCCACGTCGCCCCGCCCCTGGATACGGCGGGCAATATCGATCTCCGGCTTGTCCGAAAAAGCTATCAGATGAAAAGTATCGCCAATACGGAGGAATTCTTTGAGAAAGGGGCCGGTTATATAATCATTTACTTCCCGGTAAGAAGAACTCATGCTCGAAGAAGTATCAAGAAGTACGATAAGATCAACAGGATTCGAATTTTGCCCGGAAGCACAAAAAATCGCACTGAGAATAAGAATTACCCCAATTATATTCCTTTTCATCAATGTCTCCCTTACGGTTTTTTAAAAAGTAACCATCTGTATTAATTCTACTACATATAATATCGTTTCACCATTGATTGAAAATTCAAACTGTTCTCCTACGCTTTTATTAAGCAGGGCCGCCCCGAAGGGAGAAAGATAGGAAATAATATTATTACCCGGATCGGATTCCCATTGACCAAGGATAGTGTATTCTTCGGTTTTGTTTCCGGTTTTATTGGACAAGGTTACTTTGGTTCCGAAGGATACCCGCGAAGCATTAATCGATTGGGGATCGAATATCTGGGCCCGCTCAATTTCATCCTTGAGTTTTGCCACCGTCGAATTGAGAATATCCTGTTTTTCCTTTGCCGCTTTGTACTCGGAGTTTTCCCGAAGATCGCCAAGGGACAGGGCAAAGGCAATTTCCTTCGAGTTGGCGGGCACTTCCACATCCATAATATGGGCAAGCTGCCGCTGTTTTTCTTCATACATCGCCGAAGTAACCATAAAGCCCCTGGTAAGAACCGTCTTTTCCTCGCCCCCGAAGAATTTGAAATCGGGATTTCTGGTGAGGATTCTGCTGCGGAGGTTAAGCTTGTCCTGGGGATCAAGATCCTTTACATCGTTGATAAAGGTATAGATTCTGATGATCGTATCGTCGTCGGCCTGATCGATAAAGGAATTGAGACTGCCTTCCTTGAAAAGAATGGAATACACCTGCTTGTTCGTTTTCCGGTTTTCCGGCGTTTCCCGGTGATTCTCAATATCCCGGTAGCTTAGATCCAAAATGTGAATAAGGGTGATAAGCTGCTTCTCGAAGGAGATATCCGCCTGCTTAAACCAGGGTTCCTGCGCGGCGTTCTTGAAAAGCCATACCACCGCTTCTTTATATTCCCGGAAATTATCAAAACATTCCGCGGTCATGGCCGAAAGTTTATCCCCGTAACCTTCCTTTTCAAGCTGGGTAATAATTGAGGGAACCAGCGCGTAGGGAAAAAGCTTTACATAAATATCGGCCCAGTCGGGAATGAAAAGCTGCACATGGCGGAGGAATTCTTCTTTAAATTTATTATCCCTAAGTTCCCTGAAAAGGGCGGGAACGTCGTCAAGGGCGTCGAAAAATTCGGTAAAATTAAGCGAAAGCCCGGCGCCGAGGTGGGGATACCTGCCGGCCAGTTCCTTTACAAAAAGGTAGGAGGCGATTACATTCTCGTTGATCTGGCCGGGGGAACGGAGAAAGGCGGTAAAATAACCGAACATTTCCGTAAAGAATTCCGAATCCGGCTCCATGTCTTTCTGGTTTACAAAATTGCGGAGGGTTGCGGCCCGGGCAAAAATATTCCGCTCCGCCTTAAATTCATTGTAAAACTTTTCTTCCATGCTGATGGGACGATCCCTTACCGTGAAAACATCGATGTTATCGGGACTTACCCCGAAGCCCGGATCGGATTTAAGGATTTCCCTCGCCTTGCCGCTCCACGTTGTCCACTCCCCGGAAGAGAGCACAACCGGCACCAGCTCCGCCTTGATGCGTTTTATGTCACAGGAATTTCCGAAACTTTTAATTATTGTTTTCAAAGTCCAGATATAATCGCTTTTTACTTTTTCCCGGAGTTTTTCTTTTTTCCAGGTTGCCTTAAGCACCCATATATGATTGTTTGAAAGAGTCTGCAGGGCGTTAACCGCCATTTTAAGGGACATGGAATGGGCCCTTTTTTTGGCAAAGTCAATAAGGATTTCGTCACCCTCCACGCCGGCAATTCTTCCTACGCCCCAGGTCCGGTGAAATACAAAACTGCCCTTGTCAAAGGCGATGTGTTTTTCGAAATCCGTAATCGCCTCGTGAACGTTGCGGTAGTTCTGGGAAAGATTGGAAATGCGGATGTACCCTTCAAGCTGGCTGTGGTGGGCGTATTTTTTTCTGAAGCACTCAACGATTTCCCTTCGGGCCTGAAGGTCCCGTTCATCATATTGGAGAATAATTTTGAGAATACCGATTGCGGTATCAATATCCGTTTCCTTGCACCGGGAATACACGTCGTTGAGAAGAAGCACCGCCTTTTCTTCGCTGATGTTTTTGGCAATTTTTTTCCGGATATGGAGGAAGAAATCAATATCCTCGGGACAGAAGTCAAGAAGCTTTTCCCATATTTCCCGGACATTGGTAAAAAGCTGTTTATTGATGTACCGGTGAAGGGCTTTTTTGTAATAGTCCGTCGCCGTTTCAATATCACCGTTTTTCTCGTAGTGTTCCGCCAGGGCCTTGGCAATATCCGCTTCCTCGTAATCAACCTTGACCAGCCGTTCCCAGATGCCGTAAATATCTTCTTCCTGGTTTTCGTTTTTGTAACATTCCGCAAGGGTTCGGAGGGCAAATTTCGATTCCCCGTAGTCAAGAATTCGCTCGCAGAGATACCGGACTATGCTCCACTTGTGGTTGTCCACAAAGATAGTCACCAGGTTGATCATCGCCGAATCGTCAATAAGCTGCCGTGAAAAGGCGACCATTCCCGAAAGGTACAGGGCGATAATGCTGTTTTTTGTATGCCCCAGATGTTCGTCGCAGGTTTTTTTAAGATCGTCGTAGACCCGTCCTTCGCGGGCTTCCTTGAGAATAAGATCAAGCTCCTTGAATTGGCTTGTTGAATAATTGCTGAGGGTGGCCCTTGTCCATTTTTCCTCATTCAGCATTTCCTGCACATTTTTCAGGAGAGCTTCAGACATACATACTCCTCACTTGATATACTGATCATAAATTCCGGAATCGGTAATTTTTATCTTCAGCAATATTTCTTCGATAAGGACCGGATCCTCCCGAATATTTTCATAATGATCGATAAGCCAAAAATAGCGGTTCAAAAGCCGGGGCTTTAAAAGGGGATTTTTTTCTCCGCCTCCGTGGAACTCCGATTCCAGGGAAAAGATCGACTGCTTAAGCCTTCCCGCTTCCACCTGCTTTAATTCCCGTTTAACCGAAAAAACACCCAAAAGACAGCCGTAAACAGGTATCCACTCACACAGCTCCGGCCCCCGGTAACCAAGTTCAAGAACCTTGTCCCGCAGCCGCAGAATAAGATCCGACTCCATGAAACGGAGATCCACCTTTTCGGGATCCAGAAAAAAAGCTTCCCGAAAAAGAACCTTTGCCGCGCGGTTTTCCGCGAGCAGCGCGTTCGTATCGGCAAGTTCCGCCAGGGTATAGGCGTCTTCCCGCTTGAAACGCGCCGCCTGTTCCATATACTTCAGGGCTTCGTCGTAATTGCCAACCCCCTTGTAACAACGGCCCGCCTGCAGCAGGAGGACCGGATCGTGCTGGTTTACCCCGTCTCCGAGCAGATCCTGAAACCAGCCCAGGGCGCTTGAAAAGACAAAACGCCGGATTGCGTACTGGCACTGATCATAATTTTCGCTGAAGCGATCAAGAAAACTATAATACTGCTTCAGTTGAGACAGAATAAAACCGCCCTTTTCATAGGGATTCTGAAACTCCTCTATTCTTTTCGAATGTTCAAGCCACCATCGAACACATTTAAGCGCGTACTTGAGTTCCGGATTATCAAAATCAAGTTTAAGCGCCGCTTCCAGAAGCGCCAGCGCCTCCGGAGCGTTAGAGGCTTTCAGTTTATCGTAGGCCTTCTGAATTAGCCCCTGAGCTGTCTGTTCCTTTTCCATGCCTGCCCCGGAGTTCTTCATTTGCCCCTTTCGCCGCGCAAATACTTTTCCATTATAGCATTTTATTGGTTTTTGACAAGGGCGTAATAAAGCGCCCCGCGAAGGGGCGTTGTTGAAAACAGGCAACAGCGCCCGGCGCCCGGTAACGGTCACAATACCGAACAAAGGCGCGAGGGCTGGATTAGCAAGGTAGTATACCTGAGCAGCGCGCCGCGTTGCGCAAAATATATGCAAGGTAATACCCCAAGCACCAGAGAATAAAATTAATGGCCTCTACAGCGGGGCCGCCAAAGCCGTCGTTCACTTACCTGTAGAATCCGCCTCCACAGCCTTCAAACCGGAGGTTTGGCGAATCGAAGGTTCGAAGTCTGCTCCGGCGGGGAATTCCAGAGTCGTTCATGGCGGCTTTGACGCTCCCTCTGTGGAAGATATTCCTTTCATTCGTGGGGCCAGGGCAGAACTACCCTGCATATATTTTTTATGGATAGAGAAGAGGCCGCGGTCGCCTTCTTCCAGCAACGCCCCTCCTAACGGGGTGCTGTCAGACCGCCTCGCAGAGGCTTGCCCGGCTTCATACCTCGGCTTCTTCCCCATCGCTAAAAAGACATTCAAGAAAAGGGCTTGTTGCCCCTTGGCCTTGCCTGCCCTGCGACTTCTGGCCTCCTACAATGAAGGTTGATCGTCAAAGGGAGTAAAACTATCCGTCAGGGAACAAAGGCGTTT
>JAISAK010000317.1 GCA_031266695.1 Treponema sp. | reverse complement strand
CCCGGTTGTTGATTCCGACAATCAGCGCGCCCGCCTTCAGCGCGGAATCCGCTTCGGCGTCGTTGTGAATTTCCACCAGGGCGGAAAGCTCCAGGCTCCGCGCGGTTTTTATAAACGCGGCAAGGGTTTCCGTATCAAGGAGGGCGCAGATAAGAAGCACCGCCGAAGCGCCCAGCAGTTTCGCCTCATAGATCTGGGAGATGTCAATGATAAAGTCCTTCCGCAAAACCGGTATCCGCACAGCGGCGGCTATTTCCCCAAGGTATTCGTCGCTGCCCATGAAAAAATCCGGCTCGGTAAGCACCGAAACCGCCGCCGCGCCCGCCGCTTCATAGTCCTTCGCGATTTGAAGATAGGGAAAATCCGCGGCGATAAGCCCCTTTGAGGGAGACGCCCTTTTTACTTCGCAGATGAAAGAAAGGCCCGGCGCGGCAAGGGCCCTGGCAAAGGGAAGTTCCGCCGCGCTGCCCGGCGGGGTTCCGGCGGCCGCGCCGCGTCCGGTAAGGGCCAGGGCCTGTCTGCGCAGCTCGGGGGCAGGCAAAATTTTTCTGGCCTTTGCCACCCGCAGGCGGGCTGCCGCCGCTATTTCGTCAAGAATCCTTGTACCGTCTCTTCCCGGGACAGGCTGATGAACCGATCCAGCTGGGCCAGGGCTCTGCCCGAATCAATGATCCCGGCGGCGGTTTCTATTCCGTCGGCAAGGGAAAATTCCGGCCGGGCGATGTGCAGGGCCGCCGCCGAATTAAGCAGTACCGCGTCCCGCCGGGGGCCCTTCGCGCCGGAAAGAATATCCCTGGTAATTTTCGCGTTTTCCGCCGGGGTTCCCCCCACAAGGTCTTCCTTGCCGCAGCGTTTAAAACCGAATTGTTCCGGCTCGATCACATAGGATCTGAAATCACCGTCCTGCCCCGCGGAGCCGGCGTGAAATTCGCAGACGCTGGTGGGGGAGCTTGTCGAAATTTCGTCCAGCCCGTCCCGGCCGTAAACCACCATGCCGCTCTTCACCCCAAGCTTGGCAAGCACTTTCGCCATAGGCTCAATCAGCTCCTCATCGTAGACGCCGAGGAGTTCCATGTTCGCGCCTGCCGGATTTACCAGGGGGCCGAGGATGTTGAAGATCGTCCTGATGCCCAGCTCTTTCCGCACCGGCGCTACATACTTCATGGAGATGTGGTAGTTCTGGGCAAAGAGGAAACAGAGGTTGATGGTTTTAAGCAGGCGGAGACTCTGCTCCGGCGGAACGGTAATGTTGACGCCGAGGCTTTCGAGTACATCGGCGGCCCCGGACTTGCTTGACGCCGCGCGGTTGCCGTGCTTTGCCACGGGGACGCCCGCCGCGGAGATAACCAGCGCCGAGGTAGTGGAAATATTAAACGAGTTGGAATGATCCCCGCCGGTGCCGACAATTTCAAGCACGTCCATGTCGTGGAGTATCCTGATACAGTGGCTGCGCAGGCCCGCCGCCGACGCGGTAATCTCGTCAATGGTTTCACCCTTTACCGACATGGCCGTGAGGAAGGCGGCCATCTGAATGTCGCTGGCCTTTCCTTCCATTATTTCGTTCATAACCGCCTCGGCCATTTCATAGCTGAGGTTCTCCCTGTTTACCGCTTTTAAAATCGCTTCCTTTATCATTTATTTCCTCCGGATTCAAGAAAATTGGAAAGTATCTTTTTGCCGTCTGTCGTTAAAATAGATTCCGGGTGAAACTGCACCCCGTACACGGCGTAATCCCGGTGGCGCACCCCCATAATTTCCCCGTCGTCGCTGCGGGCGGTAACGGCAAGGGCGCCGGGAAGGGTTTCTTCCACGGCGGACAGCGAATGGTAGCGCGCCCCGGTGATGACCGGCGGAAGTCCGGCGAAGACGGGGCAGGAGACATCCAGGCTTATCCGGGAAGCCTTGCCGTGCATGAGGTGTTTCGCGTAGGACACGGTGGCGCCGAAAACTTCGCAGATGGCCTGGTGGCCAAGGCAGACGCCGAAAATAGGTATCTTCCCCGCGAAACCGGCAATCACCGCCTCGCAGATCCCGGCCCTGTCCGGCCTGCCGGGCCCCGGCGAAATAACGATGTGGCTTGGGCGGAGGACCACAATCTCGGCCAGGGAAAATTCGTCGTTGCGTATAACTTTTATGCCGGGATCGATTGTCCCGATAAGCTGGTAAAGATTAAAGGAAAAGCTGTCATAGTTGTCAATAAGCAGTATCATTCGCCGCCTCCCGCTTCTTCCAGTGCCCGCATAACCGCCCTCATCTTGTTTTCACATTCTTCGAATTCTTTTTCAGCCACGCTGTCCGCGACAATGCCCGCGCCGGAACGGATAAAAACCTTGCCGTTTTTCTTGAAGGCTATTCGTATGGCGATGCAGGTGTCCATGTTTCCCGTAAAGGCGATGTAACCAATGGCGCCGCCGTAGATTCCCCGCTTGTTGTTCTCCAGGGTGTTGATAATTTCGCAGGCCCGCAGCTTCGGCGCGCCCGAAAGGGTTCCCGCGGGCAGCACCGCGTCGATTGCGTCCAGGGCGGTCTTCCCTTCCTGAATGGAACCGCGTACCGTGGAGCCGATATGCATCACATGGGAAAAGCGTTCTATGGAAAGGTACTTTTCCACCTCAACGCTGCCGAACCTGCTGATCCGCCCGATGTCGTTGCGGCCAAGATCCACCAGCATGTTATGTTCGGCAAGTTCCTTCGGGTCGGCAAGCAGCTCCGCTTCAAGGGCGGCGTCTTCCCCGGGGGTTTTACCCCGCGGCCGGGTTCCCGCCAGGGGAAAGGTAAAGAGCGTTCCGTCTTCAAGCTTTACCAGAGTCTCCGGGGAAGCGCCGGCTATCTCAATATCGTCGCTGGAAAAATAAAACATATAGGGCGAAGGGTTAAGTCTGCGCAAAACAAGGTAGGTTCCAAAAAGGCTGCCGTCTATGTCCGCGTCAAGCCGGTTGGAAAGGACAACCTGAAAGATATCGCCCTCCCGGATATGATGTTTTGCCTGTTCCACCATCGAACAATATTGCCCGCGGTCAAAAAGCGGCCGGAAGGGGGAGCGGATTTTCAGCTTTTCCGGAGCGGCCCGCGCGCCGGATTCGATAATATCCGCAAGGTGATCAAGCTCGCCCAGGGCGCGCCGGTAATTTTCCCCGACGGCGTCCGTGTTGATATTGACGATAAGGTGAATCTTTTTTTCGCGGTTGTCAAAGGCAACCAGTTTGTCAAAGAGCATAAGGTCAACGTCTTTAAAACCTTCCTCGTCCCGGACTTCGAGGTTGAGGCCCGGCTCGCTGTACTTGATGTAGTCGTAGGAAAAATACCCCACCAGGCCGCCGGAAAAAGGCGGCAGTCCCGGCAGGCGCGGACTGCGGTTGTCTTCGATGATTTGCCTGATATAGGCGCCGGGGTTTTTTGTCTCAAGGCGCAGGGTGGTTCCGTTCCGGATGTTGAGCTTTCCGCCGGTACAGGTAATTTCCAGCCGGGGATCGTACCCGATAAAGGTGTAGCGTCCCCAGCGCTCCGGGTCTTCAAGGCTTTCAAGAATAAAACACTGGCGGCTTAAATTTTTAAGCGCCAAAAACACGCCGGCAGGCGTATGTTCGAGGGCCGGAACGATCTTCCTAAGGGGTATCCTCCGGTATTCGCCGGCCAGGGCTTTTACCTCATCAAGGGTAAGCGCCGCTTCGGTTTCCCGCTGTCCAGGGGTCATTTTTTCCTCGCTTTGACGTATGTTACTATATAAAGAAACACAGGCTGTTTCTTTATATAGTAACATACGTCAAAGCGAGGCAAAAATGACCCCTGGACAGCGGGAAACCGAAGCGGCGCTTACCCTTGATGAGGTAAAAGCCCTGGCCGGCGAATACCGGCGGATACCCCTTAGGAAGAGCGTTCCGGCCCTCGAACATACGCCTGCCGGCGTGTTTTTGGCGCTTAAAAATTTAAGCCGCCAG
>JAISAK010000308.1 GCA_031266695.1 Treponema sp. | reverse complement strand
TTACAGGTTGCCAGGGGCTGGATACTATGATCGCTTGTAAGAACAAGCATGTTCCTCTCCCGGCCTGTTACCCAGTCGGAATACAGCGTTGCGCAGGCAATGGCGGGGGCGGTACTCTTTGCCATTGGTTCGGGGATTAGCACCAGCTGTTTTTTTTCGGCGGCGCTCAGGCCCGAACAGGCTTCGACAATGCGGGATATATGGGATTCGCCTGAAATAATGATCACCCTTCCGTCCCGCCCCTCGAGGACAGCAAAGGCCCTCTCCACCGCGGAACTGAAAAAACTTTGTCCCCGGGACTTGCCCTGCGTGATTGGCAGAAACTGTTTCGGCCTTCCGGAATTACTCACCGGCCAAAGCCGCGTTCCGAATCCTCCGGCCATGATAATACAGTCGTCAAACATCCTTCCTATTTCCCCGGTTTTGATCCTATGAGGGTAAAGGATAAACTGCATTGATACCTCTCGGCGCTTTCGGGGTTGGTGACCTTGTCGGAGACATAATAACCGATTGAGCCGGTGGAGAAATTTTTGGCCTGGGCATATATGGTAGACCAGACTTTGTCGCCGCTGTCCTTGATGATGATTTCCAGAAATTTTGGGGCTTGGGGATCTTTTTTCGCAGGATCGGGCATAAAGGGCCTCCTTGTAAATTTTGATAGCAGTGTTGTTCGATATCCGGCACCTAAACAGGCTGCCAAACAAGTCCATTATACTATATCCGGCGCGCAAAGTACATACAAGGTAATATACTATGCTCCAGTAGTACGAATGAAATCAACGGCCTCCCCAGCGGGAGCGCCAAAGCCGCCCTTCACTTACCTGTAGAATCCGCCTTCGCAGCCTTGGGAAGTCTGCTCCGGCGGGGAATTCCAGAGCCGTTCACGGCGGCTTTGGCACTCCCGCTGGGGAAGATATTCCTTTCATTCGTGACGCCAGGGGCAGAACCTTTTACCCTGGATGTCTTTTTTATGATATGGAAGAAGCCAAGGCAGGCAAAGCCTTGGGGTACAACATATTACCTTGAATGTCTTTTGTACCCATTGTCGTGAAAAAAAGCTTGCTTTTTTTCACGACCCGTGCCATTATAAAAGGGTAGCCATCATCTACTTTAGGGCGATATTCGACCCTGTTAACCCGGGTGAAAGGCCGGGCTGCGGGCCCCCTGTTTCAGGGGGCCTTTTTTATCTGTCCGCCCTTCGCTCTAGCCCAGGGCTTCGCGGAGTTCTTGCGGATCAAGCATGTTAAAGGTGTATTGTTTTTTCAGCAAATCCGGCGGAAGGTAAAGGTCAAATTTGCCGTTAAGGGGAATCTCGCCTGAGTTTGCCAGGGGCAGGGCCGAAGGAAGGGCGCGGACAATTTCCCTTAGTTTTTCCTGAAACAGGGGCGGGGGCAGGGAAGACACAAGGCCGGCGCAAAAATCGTTTTCCCGCGACAGAAAGCGAATCCCCAGGGTCTTCCGGTAATCCCGGTTTTGTAAAAGAAGGAAGAGGGTCCGCATACCCCGGCTGCCGAGCCAGGGAAAAATTGTAAAGGAAAACAAGCCCTCCGCCGCCTTGCCCCGGCCTGCCCCGGCCCGCGGAATGTCTTCCGCCGGGACGGCCCCGCCGGGAATAAAGATTTTTTCGCCGAGCCCAAGCTTCTTCGCGGTTTCCCTTGCCTCCCCAAGGCGTATCCGGGCCCTTTCGGAAAGGTAAGGGTAGCGCTCGCTTTCGCATAACACCCTCCGCATGCGCCGCGCCACAACCGGGTGCAGCTCCGCGCCGCCTCCCCGCCAGACCCGCGCGCTTCCCGCCTCGCCGGGGCTTACGGTGATTTCCCGTTCCCGCCGGCGCAGGCTTTCCACCTGCCAGCAGCGGCCGCCCAGCATGATGCTGCTCCCCTCGGGCGGAAGGTAATTTACCCTGCCGATCTCGTGTCCGCCGGCAAGCACCCGGTATTCGGAATCGCCGGCAAAGACCGAATAAAACGAATAGTGGCCGGTGAACTGTTCCGAGGCGAGGCCGGCGATAAGGTTTGCCTCCGGGGTTCTTTCGATAATATCAGCCGCTATAAGATAGTCCAGAAGCGCCCTGAAATCCTCCTCGCCTATCCGGGTAAAGGGAGGCAGCGCCAGAACCCGCCGCGCAAGTGCGGCGGGGCTGTGCTCCCCCAGGGAGATGAGGATACCCAGAGTCTGGTGAACAAGCAGGCTGTAGGGAAGGGAGTCCTGAAAGCCCTGCTCTATCCACTTATCCTTTATATAGAGCTCGACAACCGCGATGGTTTTGACAAGATCCCAGGGCAGGCCCAGCGCCTTCCCCCTTCCCTCCTCAAGGGAGGAGAAATAAATCTCCGGTTTTCCCCTGAGCCGCCCCGAGCGGCCGAGGCGCTGCACAAAGGCCGATACGCTCAGGGGAGGGCCGATCTGCGCGACCCGGTCAAGGCTTCCGATGTCGATACCCATTTCAAGGCTGGCGGTGGCCGCGGCGGTAAGGGGCCCCGGCGATTCCCGAAGCTCCCTCTCCGCTTCGGCGCGGAGGCTCGCGGCGACGCTTCCGTGGTGAACAAAAAACCGGTCTTCCCCCCTCCGCGCGGCGGAAATTTCCCTGAGCGAAGCAATGGCGTCTTCGGCCTCAAGCCTGCTGTTGGTGAAGATGATGCACCGCCGCCCCCGCACCTGCCGGTACAGGGTTTCCCAAAAGGCGCGGCCCTCGTCCCGGGAACGCGTAAAATGGTCAAGAAGTATGCTTACCCGCCGGCCGTCCCGGTCTCCTTCGTCCCAGACAAGCGCCGTGTTAGACGCAATGCCGCCCGGACTCTCGCCCCTCCGGTTCCGTCCGCTGCCCAGGGCTATCCATTCCAGGGCCTGAGTATAATCGCCCAGAGTCGCCGAAAGGCCGATACGCCGGGGGCGGCAGAGGGCGGCTTCCTCTATGCGGGCAAGCTGGCAGAGTATCTGGCTTCCCCGATCGCTTCCCATAAAGACATGGACTTCGTCGATGATCACAAAAAAAAGATCCCTGAAAAGGGAACGAACCCTTTCGGGGCATCGCAGGAGCAGGGCCTCCAGGGATTCGGGGCTTATTTGTAAAATACCCGAGGGATTTTCCAGCAGCCTTTTTTTGTGGCTGCCGGACACGTCCCCGTGCCAGCGCCAGAGGGGAAGCTCCGCCCGCTCCATAAGCGGCGCAAGACGTTCCGCCTGATCGTTAATGAGCGCCTTGAGGGGGCTGATGTAAAGGGCGCCCACCGACCGGGGCTTCATTTCGCATAACAGAGAGACAACGGGAAAGAAACAGGCCTCGGTTTTTCCCGAAGCGGTTCCCGCCGCGATGATAAGGTGCCGGTCGCCGTCCAGAATTTCGGCAATGGCGGCTTCCTGAATACGGCGCAGGGCGGTCCATTTCTTTTCGTAGATATATTCCCTGACAAAGGGCGCGAGCCGGGAAAAGGCGCTTTCCATCAGTGTACCCTGCCGGGCGCGGCGGCAAAACCGGCCCTATACTTCGAATTCCGCGTAATCTTCCCCGGCGGAGAATCCCTTCACGGTAAAGCCGTCGCGGTAGACCAGGGTGTCAAAATCGGTTTCCCCGTTTTCATGGAGGATGTTGAGGAGGCCGATAAAGTCGCGGCTTATCTCCCGGGGGGTGATAAATTCATCGGCGCCGGGAACCGAGAAGGCAAGGTCCATAAAGGCGGAAAGTTCCCGCCTGCCAAGTTCCGGATCGTAGCCGTAGTGGCCCGCGTGAATATCCCGAAGCCGTTCAAGGAGGATGTATATTTCTTCGCGGCTCAGCCGTGTCAGGCGCAATACCGGACTGCCGAAATCGGCGTAACCCTCGCGGACAAAACGGCTGTCGGCGAGCCTGGATCTCAGGGCGGGGTAGCTGAAAAGCCCCCGCCGTTCATCTTCGATAAACCGGGGAGTCCCCGCCATGTATACGCCCAGACCTTCCGTTCTTCCCTGCAGGACATCGTTAAACATGGCGAGAATCTTTTCGTAATTGTTTTCCCGGGACTGGCGGTTGGTGATCTTGTAGAGGCTGGCACATTCATCGACAAAGAGGAGGAAGCCCCGGTAGCCTATCCGCGAGCCAAAGGCGGCAAGAACCTTGAGATACTCGTACCAGTTTTCATTGCCGATGATCTCCCCCACGGGAAGCAGCGTTTTGGCTTCGGTTCTGGTTGCGTACTCCCCGCGCAGCCATTTAAGGGCGGCGTGTTTTTTTTCGTCGTCCCCTTCGGTATAGGCCCGGTAATAGGCGCTGATAACCGCGGCAAAGTCAAAGCCGTGGGCGGGATCTTCCATTTTGGAGATGGTTTCAAAAATCCGGTTTTCAAGACGGGGGAGGAGTTCTTCGTCTCCGGGCGAAGAGCCTCCGGTTATAAGTTCCATCTTTACCGAGTTGATCCACCCTTGAAGTATTGCCTCAAGGGCGCCGCCTTCGGGACGCAGTTTGGTGGAAAGCCGGGATACCAGCTCCCGGTAGGTTTCAAGCCCCGCGCGTCCCGAGCCGGTGAAGCGCTTTTCCGGGGAAAGATCGGCGTCGGCCACGAGAAAATCATTTTCCATTGCGTAGTTGCGCAGGGCCTGGAGAAAAAAAGTTTTTCCGCTGCCGTAGGAGCCGGAGATAAAGCGGAAACTCGCGGCGCCCTGTTCCATGTTTTCAAGATCCCTGAGGATAGTTTCGATTTCGCGCCGGCGGCCTACGGCGATGTATTCAAGCCCTATCCGCGGCACTACCCCCGCCGAGAGAGAGTTAAGAATTGCCGCGCTGATTCGTTTCGGAATGACGTCCTTCATAGTCCTCCCAAATTTTTTTTAACTTCCTCCCTATATTCTGACTGAATTGAGGGTCTTTCGTCCACCGTATCAATAAGAAGATCCCCGAAAATTTCAAGAAAAGCGGCGTTTATCCGGTCTACGACAAGTTCCGGCATGGCATCGCCTGCCCGCTTCGGTTCCTTTTCCGAAACCCCCGCGATAAAGGCAAGGGTAGCGCGTTCAGCGCCGTCGAGGTTTTCAAGAAAGCTCCGCAGCGTGGTTTCGGGCGGCGGTGGAAGCCTCGCGGCAGGGGGCGCGGGGGACAAAAAGCCCGCCCCGCCAGGCTTTGCCGCCGGCCTTTCCCCGCTGTCCGGGCGGCTTTCGGGGAACGGCGGGTCCGCCGCGTCCTGAGTCAGCAGAGTCCGCACCGCGTCGGAATCGGCGCGGAGCCGCTCAAGGGCGGACTCGTTCAGTTCGCCGGAAGGCAGGGGCGGAACCGGAGACGGGCTCAAGTCCTCAAGGCTTGCGGACCCCCGCGGGCCGGGAAGGCGGCTCCTCCCGGCTTCCCGAAGGCCCCTGCCGGCCGCGGGAACCGGCGCCCGGTCTTCAAGGCCGAGGGCCCTGTCGGCAAGCTCTTTCCAGACCTCATGGAGGGGCGGCGCTCCGCGTTTTAATTCCAGGCCTTTTTTAATTTTGAAACGGTATTCGGTATAACGGTAAAGATCCTCAAGGAAGGAAAGAAAGGGAACGCTTTTTGAAAAACGCAGGCCCTCGATGACGTAGCTTGATTTTCCCGCGCCGTTCATGCCGGGAAAGGCTTCGATTGTTTCGGCCCCGGCCGCGGGGGGATAAAAAAATTCAAAAAGCCTGAGCCTGAACCGTTCCCGGAGAAAATGATCGATACCGTTAAGCGCTATTTCAAAATCCCGGAGAAAGGGTTTATCCGGCAGAAGCGCTTTGACGTCGCCGAATTCGATGCTGTTGTTTTCTTCGATAAAATGCCGGTGGAAGTAGAAATCCGTAAGGAGGGGGGTATTGCTTTGCCGCGCGCAGTCAAGGATAGGTTCAAGGGCCGGGCCGCCTTTTTCATAAATCCAGACGAACTCGAAAATCCAGCGCGGAAGGAAGGAATCGACGGAATCCAAAATCTCCCGGTAGGTTTCAAGGAGCCTGACAAGCTCCCGGAAATTTTCTTCCACTCCTTCCCCCGCTCCGGTAAAGAGGCAGAGTTCCCGCGCGTAGAGCCTTATGTAACCCTCGCCGGTTTTAAGGATCCTCCCCCGGCGGAATTCTCCGCGCCAGTATAAAAAAAAGTCCCTCTCATCCTTATCCAAACGTTCAAAGTCCGGATTTTTTCCGGAAAATCTGAGCGGGACAAAGGGCACGGGCGGGCCTTCGGTTCTGAAGGAGGCAAGCTCCGAATAGAGGGAAGGCCCCGAAAGACCCGAGAATTTTGATTCCACCGTGGCGCGAAAGCCGCCGGTTCCGGAGGGGCCTGAATTTTCCGTCCCGTCCTCCGCGGGGCGGCGGATCCGGGGCCGCGGAAATTCAAACCCGGGCAGCGGCAGGGTTTTTTTTATTTCCCGGACAAGGTATGGTTCCGTGCCGGCCTCCCTGACGCCAAAGAGGGCGCGGAGGGAGGCGCTTCTCCTTGCGCGTAACAGCTCCCGGGCATCGGAAAAGATCCCCAGTACAATACCCGCCCCGAGGTTTCTGATTTCCGAAAGAAGCGCCTCTTTGGGGGCGTTTTCCTTTTCATCCAGCAGCGCTTCCTCGGGTTCGACAAGCACAAGCGCCTGCGGAGCGCCCCATTTTTCCGCGGGGCCCGGGGGGAGATCTTCGTAAAAGGCGATTCGCGGGGCCGGGTCTTTGCTTCCGGGGACTGTCCCGGACGGGCCGGGCGGCTGCCCCGGCGTTCCCGGCAGGCGGGGGTTGAAGTAAAGTTCATAGTAGCGCCTCTCCATGAGAACGAGGAGGCCGCCGCCCGCCCCCCGGTCTGCCGCCGGG
>JAISAK010000267.1 GCA_031266695.1 Treponema sp. | reverse complement strand
TCCCGGCGGAGGGATCCGCGGAGGGGCCCACGGGGGGTCCGACAGGACCGGGGCTTCCCGCCGGGCTGCCGGAATCCGGGCTCCGAATTTCCGAAGCGCCGGGCCCGGCGGAGGGGGCCGCCGGGGAAGGTTTTCCGCCGCCGGAAAAGGCCGGTTCCGGGCCGGCTTCCGGAAAGGCCCTGCCCGCCCCCACATAGGTGCGGGACCAGTATTTTTCATCAAGGCCGGAATAGATAACCCCGGTAGCCGGCCCTTCGGAAGCGGCGTGGATAAAGCGGTTTCCGCCGATATAGATCCCCGCGTGGGAAATTTGGCCGGTATTATTGGTCTTGAAAAACAGAATATCCCCGGGCTGGATTTTCCCATCCCCAATCTTCTCGGTCCAGGAATAAAGTCCGGTTGTAGTCCGGGGAACGGAAACGGAAAGGGCATCCCGAAAACTCAGAAAAATAAGCCCCGAACAATCCAGCCCGTTTCTGTCCAGGCCTCCGTAACGATAGGGAATATTTTCGTATTTTCCCGCCGCGGCAAGCACCCTGAAACGGGCTTCGCGGACGGCCTCGGCCCTTTCCTCCGCCGTGGCGGAAGCCCCGGGCGCAAGGGAATAGCCGGACTCAAGGGGCGCCGCGGAAAGCCCGGCGGCGGAACAAAAAAACAGCGCCGCCCGAAGGAAAGAAAAAAGCCCGCGCCCCGAATATAGATATTTCCGCATGGTTGTTTCATTATCGGCACGGCGCCGCGGGCTCCTGAGCGCCCGGGGTGCGCGGCGCGGCGCGGCGCAGCAATTCCCAAACCCTGCCGGATACGGTAAACTGGTTTTCCTTTGTACGCATAACGGCAATTCCCTCGTCCCTGGCGGCTTCAAGCATGTCCGCCGGGAGGGGCCGTGAATTGCAGACAACTATCGCCGGGATGTTTGCCAGGACGGCGGCGGCAACGGTATTCTTGTGGGCCTGAACGGTGATAAGGGCGGCTCCGCCTCCGGCATTGGCAATGACATCCGAAAGAAGATCCGAAGTATAGGCGCCGGTAAGTTCGGAGTTTTCAAATTCATCCTGGCAGATTTCCGCGCCAAGGGCGGCGGCGGCTTCCCGAATCGTCACCGGGCTTTATCCTTTGGGGGAAGCAGCTTCAAAAGCCCCTGGCAAGGACGTACTTCTCTATCATCTCGGCGACCCCGTCGTCATCATTTGTTTTTTCCGTTATCAGGTCGGCAATATTTTTGATGCGATCGTCGCTGTTCGCCATAGCCACGCCCGTACCGGCCCAGCGGATCATGGCTTCATCGTTCATCGAATCCCCGATAGCCAGCACTTCCTCGCGGGTGATGCCCTTAAGTTCCGCGGTTTTTGCGAGGGCGGTTCCCTTGTCGGTCTGGGCGGGAAGTATCTCCAGAAAATAAGGCTTACTGGTAAAAAGGGTAATATCACTCCCGAGATAGGTCCGGATAATACTTTCCATAGGCGCGAGAAGCATGGGATCGCCCGGAATAAGAAGCTTGTAAACGCCACCGCCTACCATAGCGCGGAAATTTTCAACCACTACCTGCCGCAGCCCCGTAAGCTTCTGATCGTATTCGGCGAATTCGTTGTTTCGGGAAACGTACATGATATCGTCTTCGTAGATCTGAACCGGAAAGCCTTCGGCGTTTGCCAGGTCATAGGCGGTCAGAGCGGTACTCGCGTCGATTCTTGCCTCGTACACAAGTTTCCCTGTTTGGCTCTCCTGGATCATGGCGCCGTTATTGCAAATAAGATAACCGGGCCGTTTGTGCATACCCAAAAGCCGGGAAAACTGTTCCATAGCGGCGGGCACTCTGCCCGAAGCCAGCACCACCGTAATTCCGGCCGCCTCCGCCCGCTTGATAACGTTCCGGGTACGGTAGGAAATGGTCAGATCGGAACGCAAAAGAGTATCGTCCAGATCCAGGGCAAGCATACGGATACGACTCATCCCTTATAGAATAACCTCAATAGGGCTCTAATTCAATAGTTTTTTTTTTTACTATCCTGTATACTGATTTTATGGGTAAGATTTACGTCTTTGTGAACCAAAAAGGCGGAGTAGGAAAAACCACCTCGGCTCTCAATATAGGAGCATACCTCGCCGAGGAAGGAAAATCCGTCCTCCTGGTGGATTTTGACTCCCAGGCAAACCTTTCCAGCGGCATTGGCGCCAGGCCGCCCAAGCCCGGCATATACGAACTTCTTTCCGGGGCTGCTCCGGTTGAACAAACCATCAGGCAGACCGCCATTCCCGGGCTTCAGGTAATCCCCGCCAGCATAGATCTTTCGGGCGCGGCGGTAGAGCTTATCGAACAGAAGGAGAGAGATTTCTTTCTTAAAAAAGCGCTGGCGCCGGTAAAGAATCGCTACGATTATATTCTGATCGACTGCCCCCCCAGCCTTGGGGTGCTTACCCTGAACGGCATGGCCGCCGCCGATGCGGTGCTTATTCCCATGCAATGCGAATACTTTGCTATGGAGGGCCTTACCCTCCTCCTTCAGACCATCAAACGTATCCAAAAAAGCCTAAACCCGCCTCTGGATATAGGGGGCATTTTTTTCACCATGTACGATCCCCGTACACGGCTTGCCCAGGACGTGGTTAAACAGGTAAGCTCCTATTTCAAAAGCCGGGTCTTTGCGACAATTATTCCGCGGAACATCCGGCTTTCCGAGGCGCCTTCCCACGGGCAGCCTATTTCCCTCTACGATCCCCAATGCTCGGGCGCGCGGGCTTACCGGAGTCTTGCCCGGGAGTTTATTCAAAGAACCGGCGGAGGATTTAACCGTGGCGCGTAAGCCGGGACTGGGGAAGGGCCTCGACGCCCTGCTTCCCGGTAATGAATGGGATATCGAAGAAAGCGGCGGCGCTTTCGGGGCCGCGGGGGGGGCGGAGGCTTCCGCGGGCAGACCGGACGGCGCGGCGGGAAAGAGCGGCGCAACGGACGGCAGTCCGGCGTCGGGCGGCGCGGTGGAAGCGAATCCCGCCGCCCCCGCGGACACGGTTATCAAGCTTTCGCCGGACAAGCTCAGGCCCAACCCGGATCAGCCCAGGAAAAATTTTGACGAAGCGGAACTGCGGGAACTTGCGGATTCGATCGCGGAGTACGGTATAATCCAGCCCATCATAGCCGCGGACGCGAAGGACGGAACTTATATTATCATCGCCGGTGAACGGCGTACCAGAGCGGCGCGGCTTGCGGGGCTCGGCGAGGTTCCGGCAATACTCCGCGAATACTCCGATGAAAAGCGGATGGAAGTGTCCCTCATCGAAAATATTCACCGGGCGAATCTGAACCCCATTGAGGAAGCCTCCGCCTATAAAAACCTGATGGATTTTTCCCGGCTTTCCCAGGACGAGGTTGCCGCCAGAGTCGGCAAAAACCGCGCTACCATTGCCAACTCCCTGCGTCTGCTCAAACTCCCGGCGGCCATGCAGAAAAGCCTTGAAGCCGGTGAACTGAGTCCCGGCCACGCGCGGGCACTTCTTTCGGTTGATGACAAAACGGCGCGGGAAAAATTGCACAACGAGATACTCGCATCGGGAATTTCGGTAAGGGAAGCGGAAAAGAGGGCGGCTGTTCTGAACGGCCCCAAAACGGTGACGGCCGGCGCAAAGAGTACGGGCGGAACCGGGGCGGAACCGCCCCAAAAACGCGCCCCGGAATTGAAAGCCATGGAAGAAAAATTCATCGGCAGGCTCGGAACAAAGGTGGTTGTCGAAGGCGATCTCAATAAAGGCCGTATCCACATCGACTATTATTCAATGGAAGATCTGGAACGGCTTTACGAGATTCTGGGGGGATGATTGCGACGCTATTGCGACGCTACTGCGATG
>JAISAK010000173.1 GCA_031266695.1 Treponema sp. | reverse complement strand
CCCGCGATAAAGCCGTCCATCTCCACCGGGTCGCGGGTTACCCCCGGCGTGGGGTCCGTAATTGCCCGGCGTTTGCGGAGCAGCCGGTTAAACAAGGTGGACTTTCCCACATTGGGGCGTCCCGCAATGGCCACAACCGGGAGGCGGCGGTATTTTATACCGGGGACAAAACTCAAACCCCCGGAGTCCGGCGGGCTGATTTCGGCGTTAGGCTTCATAATTTCTGCCGGGAAATTTATTCGCCATCCATTCCCTGACGACAGAACGGACTTCATCCACAGAACGCCCGTCCAGGGCTTTCTCCGCCAGGGCTTTGCAGTCGGCAAAATCAACGCTCCTGATGATCTGCTTGACAGGGGGAATGGAAGAAGCGGTCATGCTGAATTCGTCAAGGCCGAGCCCCACAAGCACCGCGGTAGCGGCGGGATCGCCGGCAAGCTCGCCGCAGATGGCGGCCCTGAGGCCTTTTTCATGCGCCGCGTTTATGGTCTGCCTGAGAAAACGAAGAACCGCCGGATGGCAGGGCTGCCCCAGGTAATTTACCTTTTCATTCCCCCTGTCTACGGCAAGGGTATACTGAATAAGATCATTGGTACCAAGGGAAAAGAAATCGGATTTTTCGGCAAGGATGTCCGCCGTCATCGCTGCCGAAGGAACCTCGATCATGGTACCCACTTCAATATCTTCGGCAAAAGCACAGCCCTTCTTCCGGCATTCCTCACGGGCTTCGTCAAGCAGGGAGCGGGCGCGTTCCAGCTCTTCTATGCCCGAGATCATGGGGAACATGATCCTCACGTTGCCGTCAACGCTGGCGCGCAGTATGGCCCGAAGCTGGGTTTTGAAAAGCTCCGGCTTGGCCAGGGAAAAACGAATCGCGCGCCATCCCAAAAGCGGATTCTTTTCATAGGGAGACTGAAGATTGGGAATTATCTTGTCGCCGCCCAGATCTACGGTTCTAATGGTTACCGGAAGTTTCCCCATAGTCCTAAGTACATGGCGGTAGGCGCGGAACTGCTCTTCTTCCTCGGCGGATTTGCCCGGGGCAAGAAAGAGAAATTCGGAACGGTAGAGGCCGATACCTTCGGCGCCGTAGCGGGTCACCTGTTCGGCTTCTTCCGGAAATTCTATGTTTGCCTTGACCGTTATGCGATATCCATCGATTGTTTCGGCGGGAAGATCCTTCAGGCCAAGCAGCAGATCGGCCTGCTTTCTGAACCGCTTCTCCTCGCCTTCGTGCTGAACAAGGACTCCCTTATCAGGATTCGTCACCACAATGCCGGAACTTCCGTTCAGTATGATCTTTTCACCGTTTTTGATTTCCCGGGAAAAAACAGAAAGACCAAGCACGGCGGGAATATTGAAGGCCCGTGCCAGAATCGCCGTATGCGAAGTACGGCCTCCTGCGTCCATAGCCAGACCCTTAACGCGGGCCTTGTTCATCACCAGCGCGTCCGAAGGAAGCAAATCGTGAACCACGAGGATCACATCTTCCTTAAGATCGGCCAGGGAAAAACGGGTGGCCGAAAGCAGCTTGTTGATAACCCGGCGGGACACATCGGAGATGTCCACCGCGCGTTCCCGAAACAGCGGATCCGGAGAAGCCATGAGTTTCTGCGTAAGCTCACGGGACAGCTCCCAAATAATCCATTCGATGTTCTGGAGATTGTTCTTCAGCTTGTTTTTTAACTGATCATGAAAATCAAGATCCTCCAGCATGAGGAGGTGGGCTTTGAAAATGTCCGCCTGCTCTTTACCCATCTTTTTGAAGGCCTGGTCATGCAGCGCCTGAACTTCTTCCACCGCCCCCGCAACGGCCTTCCCAAAACGTTCCCATTCGGAATCCACCTGAACCTTTTTGATGGCATAGCGGGGAATTTCGGGAAAATCGTCTTCCAGATAAAGGAAGGCCTTGCCTATGGCGATGCCGGCCGAGGCCGGGATGCCTGTATAAGTTTTCATTTATACAAAGAATAATGCAAAATAGATGAAATTGTCTATGTTTTCATAGTATAATACCTGATAATGAGTGAAGTCTCCGAATCCGGCCGTCCCCCCCCGGTCCCGCCGAATTGTCTGAAATGCACCCACTTCAAGGTCACCTGGGATCCGGATTTTCCCCGATCCTGCGAAATTTTCGGTATCAAGTGCCGCAATATGCCTTCCCGGGAAGTGTTCCGCGCCGTAGGCAGCAACTGTCCTTCTTTTCACCTGAAAGAAGGGCTGAAGTGAAAAAGCCTGTTTGTCTTGTCCAGCCTCCCTTTGCGCAGCTCAACAGCCCCTACCCGGGCATCTATTATCTCCGCTCCTTCCTTGAACGGCGCGGCTTTTCCGTCATTACACGGGATCATTCCATAGCCCTCTTTGAGCGAATCTTCTGCCGCGAAGGGTTAAGGCGAATCTTTGAGGACGCCGAAAAAGCGCCGGGCCTCCGCGGCGGACCCGGCAGCGACAGGAAACTTCGTCCCGTCATCGAAGGTTTTCTGTCGGAAAAGGAGCTCTGGCTTTCTTCGATAGACAGGCTGGTCAACTTCCTCCGCGGCCGGGATCACGAATGGGGACACCTGCTCTGCCTGGCAAACGGCGTCGTTCCCGGGGGCCCCCGCTTTGACGCCTGTCTCGCCTCCCTGGGCGGCTTTGATTCGGGAGCGCAGATCTCCCCGGACTCCGCGCAGCTCCTTGCGGGCAAGCTCCTTGCCGATCTCTCCGGCTTCATCACGGCCGCCCTTGATCCCGGTTTCTCTCTGATCCGCTATATTCCTTCCTCCGCCGAATCGCCCGGCGCGGGCTTCCGGAATTTTTCCGCGGTCCGGGCGGGGCTTGACGGGTACGTCATGGACTCCTTCTACCGCCCTTTTCTTGAGGAAGAGTGGAAAACGCTGAGCGATGAAGGGATGTCCGGCGCGGCGGGCCCTCCGCCGCTTCTCGGCCTCAGCATCCCCTTCCCCGGCTGCCTTACCGGGGCGCTGGCCTGCGCCGCCTCGGCGAAAAAATTTTTCGGTGCCGCGGTGACGACCGCCGCGGGCGGCGGCTATGTCAACACGGAACTCAGGTTTGCCGGTGACGAAAGAGTCTTTGATTACTTCGATTATCTTTCTTTTGACCGCGGCTACGGATCGCTTGCCGCGATACTGGAAGCCGCGGTACCGGCAGCCGGCGGGGCACGGCAGGCGGAGGTACGGCAGGCGGAGGCGCCCCTTTATAAAACCATATACCGCCGGCGGGACGGCGGCCTTATCCGCGGCAGCGGCATTGCGGCCCCGGCGGAAGAATGCGGCGCCCCGCTTCAAACCCCGCTTCAAAATCCGGGCGGCGAAGAACGTTATGCGCAAACAGATGACGAAGCGGTAAAATCGGTCTTTCCGGATTATTCCGGCGTCGACTTTTCCCGTTACCTTTGCCCCCTTGATGATCTGAACCCCA
>JAISAK010000121.1 GCA_031266695.1 Treponema sp. | reverse complement strand
CGGCTTCATGCCTCGGCCTCTTACCTATTGTAAAAAATACATTCAAGGAAAGACCTTGTACCCCTGGTATCACGAATGAAAGAAATATCTTCGACAGCGGGAACGCCAAAGCTGCCGTGAACGACTCTGGAATTCCCCGCCGGAACAGACCTCAAACCAAAGGTTTCAAACCGTTAGTTTGACGGGGCTGTGAAGGCGGACTCTACAGGCAAGTGAACGGCGGCTTTGCGCTTCCGCTGTCGAGGCCATTAATTTCATTCCCTAGTACTTGGGGTATGACATATTACCTTGAATATCTTTTATAGGAGCCGGGCAGGCAAGGCCAAGAGGGTATGGCATATTACCTTGAATATATTTTGTTCTTCTTGCTTTTTATTCTATACTAATGTATAGTTGTTTCATGGATTTGGGTGAAAAGATATCTATCCTGGCCGGAGCGGCAAAGTACGATGCTTCCTGCGCTTCTTCGGGGAGCGGCGGAGCGGCAAATGGCGGCCGCGCGTCCGCGGAAGACGGCAAACCTGTATTCGGCTCAAATCTGCCCGCCGGGGTCTGCCATAGCTGGACCGAGGACGGCCGCTGTGTAAGCCTTCTGAAAGTTCTTTTTTCCAATGTCTGCCGTTTTGACTGCGCCTACTGCGTCAACCGGGCCTCCGCCGATACGTCCCGTTCTTCCTTTACCGTCTCCGAGCTGGTTGAGCTTACCTGCGAATTTTACCGGCGCAACTATATCGAAGGGCTGTTCCTTTCATCGGGAATTTTTGCCGACCCCGACATTGTTATGGAAAAGCTTATCGAAACCGCCCGGGCCCTGCGTACCGGGGCGGGCTATGGCGGTTATATTCACCTCAAGATAATTCCCGGCGCGGGGGAAAAATTGATTCGCGAGGCCGGGCTCTGGGCGGACAGGCTCAGCGCCAATATCGAGCTGCCCACGGACAAGAGCCTTCAGACCCTGGCGCCGCAAAAATCAGGAAAGGTCATTTTCGGCGCAATGGAAAATTTTACGGAGCTGGATACGCAGTTTGAGGAGGATCGCCGCACAATACGCTTCCTGCCCCGGGGCAGAAATACCGCGCCCGTCTTTGCCCCTGCCGGGCAGAGCACCCAGATCATTGTCGGCGCAAGCCCCGAAGACGACAGGCGGATCATTCATCTTTCAAGTTCGCTTTACCGGAAGTTTTCCATGCGCCGCGTGTACTATTCGGCCTTTATTCCGGTGGGCGCTCCCGTGCGGGGCGGCATACCCGATCCCCGGCTGCCCGAGCTGTCCGGCCCGCCCCTTGTCCGGGAACACCGGCTTTACCAGGCGGACTGGCTGCTCCGTTTCTACCACTTCAGCGCCGGCGAAATTCTTGACGAAACCACGCCCTTTCTCGATCCCCACATCGATCCCAAAACCGCCTGGGCCCTGGCGCACCTTGATTTTTTTCCCGTGGAGGTAAACCGCGCCGATTACGAAACCCTGCTCCGTGTCCCCGGCATCGGCGCAAAGACAGCCCGGCGCGTCATTGAAACCCGCCGTTCCCGGAGCGTCGGTTTTGAACATCTGCGCCGCATGGGCGCGGCGCTCAAGCGGGCCCGCTACTTTATCACCTGCGGCGGCGTTTTTATCGACAGACCCGAAGAACCGCGGCGCATCTACCGGCTCCTTGCGGACAAGGACGGGGCGGGCCGGCAGCTTCCCCTGTTCGAGTTTTAGTATTGCAAGATCCCCGGGGATAGGACAACATAGGCATCATGGAACTTACTTTGCAGGAACTTAAAGAACGCCGCGCCCGCTTTACCGCGGAAATGGATCGCCGCTTTCCGGGCTGGGACACGGCGATTATCGTTGACAGCGTCAATCAGTATTACTTTACCGGAACCATGCAGGACGGAATACTGTTTATCCTCGGGGACGGAAGCTGCCTCTACGGCGTACGGCGCAGTTTTGACCGGGCGAAAACGGAATCGCCCCTGGACGAAAAGGAGCTCCTTGAAATTTCCACCTACCGGGACCTTGCCGAAATAAAAGGCGCAAACCTGGGCAGCGTTTATATAGAAGGCGAAACCATGCCCGTCACCACGCTTGAACGGCTGAAAAAATATTTCACCTTTGATTCCGTCAGCTTTCTCGATTCCGTCGTCAAAACCGTGCGAAGCGTTAAATCGCCCTATGAAATTTACTGGACAAAAATTGCCGGGGAGCGGCACCGGCTGCTGCTTGAAGAACGCGTTCCCGCCCTGTTACGCGAAGGGATAAGCGAGACCGAATTGACCGGCGGGATTACCCTGGAGATGTATAAGCTTGGATACCAGGGCATTGCGCGCTTTCATCAGTTCCAGATTGAAATTTCTATAGGGCAGCTTGGTTTCGGAACCAATTCGCTTTTTCCGTCCCGCTTTGACGGCCCCGGCGGCGCAAAGGGCGGCGGCGCGGCGGCGCCCCTTGCGGCGGACGGAACGAGGAAACTCAAAAAGGGCGATTCGGTTTTTGTCGATCTTGCCTTTGGGCTGAATGGGTATCACAGCGACAAGACCCAGGTTTTTATGTTCGGCGCGGAACCGCCGGAAGAATTTGCCGGGGCCCACAGGTTCTGCATGGATCTGCAGGAGCGAATTGCCGGCCGGCTTCGGCCCGGCGAAATTCCCTCGCGGCTTTACGCGGAGATTACGTCGTCCCTTTCCGAAAAGGAACTTGACTGCTTTATGGGAGTTGACAACCGCCACCGGGTGAAATTTCTTGGCCACGGCGTGGGGCTCAACATTGATGAATTCCCCGTCCTGACCCGCGGCTTTGACGAACCCCTGGAAGAAAACATGGTCGTCGCCCT
>JAISAK010000094.1 GCA_031266695.1 Treponema sp. | reverse complement strand
AGATGTCATACCCCCTTGGCACGAATGAAAACAGGATATTCCCCCGAGGGAGTGCCAAAGCCGCCGTTCACTTGCCTGTAGAATCCGCCTCCACAGCCTTGCAGTCTGTTTCGCCGGGGAATTCCAGAGTCGTTCACGATGGCTTTGGCGCTCCCGCGGGAAAGTTCATGCGTTTCATTCGTGGCGCGAAGAGCAGAGCCTATTACCTTGAATATCTTTTTAGTGATGGGGAAGAGGCCAAGGGGTACAATATCATATCTTGAATGTCTTTTCGGTGATGGGGAAGAGGGCGAGGCATGAAGCCGTTCACGGGGTGCAATAAAAGCGCCCCGTGAAGGGGTGTTAATTCAACAAAAGTGACCGCACCCGGCGCTGAATAAAGGCTACCGCACCGAATATAGGCACGAGGGCTGGCTTAGCAAAGTAGCATACCCGAGCAGCGCGCCGCGGGTTAGCTTTGGCGTTCCCGTGGGGCGGACCGACAGCGTCCCGTGGAGGGTCGTTTAGCCAACAAAGGCAGCATACGCCCGGCGCCCGACAAATGTGCAAAGGCAGTGATTAATGCGCGAAGGCTGGCTTAGCAAGTAGCATACCTGAGCAGCGCGCCGCGAAAAAGTTCATGCGTTTCATTCGTGGCGCCTTTACAGATCGGCAATTGAAACATCGCCTTGAACCGCTGTCCAGTCCCGGTAAAAATCGTTCACCGCGGCCTGTATCACGGGGAGGCCGAGCGCGTCGTGCAGCAGGGACGGCGAAACCGTTACCCCGTGGGCGCCTGCCGCTATGGCGGCGCTGACCTGGCCTATACCCTTGAAACTGGCGGCCAGGATCTTCGAAGCCATTCCTTCGCGGTCAAAGACAGCCCGGAGCGTTTTGACGGAAAGGTCCGCGTCAATATCCATGTTCTTCATCCGGTTGCAGTACAGAGCAAGATAGTCCGCCCCCCGGGCCGCGGCCATGAGCGCCTGCGCCTGGGTGTAAATCGCGGTGGCGGTAACGCGCACTCCCCGATCATGAAGGCAGCCCGCGGCTTTAAGGCCCTCTTCGGTAACGGGTATTTTGATAAACACCCGGTCATCGATCTTCCGGAGAATCGTTTCCGCCTCTTTGATGATGCCTTGAAAATCTCCGGCGACTACCTGGACATGCAGCGAACGCTCCCTGCCGATAATCTGCCTGAGTTTTTTCAGGTGAGAAAAAAAATCTATCTTTCCTTCGGCCTTCAGAATACTGGGATTGCCGGTTACGCCGCAGATTGGAAAAATATCGACGCACCTGCTGACGGCGTCAAGATTGGCGGTATCCAGCATAAATTCCATCATACCTTCAGCATACAGCCCCGGACTTAAATCTGTCAACGCCGCGCCGCACCTCGCGCCGCGCCTGCCGGTTCTTGTCCCGGTTATGAAATCCGGGTAGACTATTCCCTGACAATTTTAAATTGTCAGGGAATTCCGATTGTAATTTTTTAAGGGTGTATGCTGTTATGGAAGTGCGACGGGTCTATGTGGAAAAACGGGAGGGCTTCAATATTGAAGCGCGGCGGCTGCAATCCGAGTTGGCCGAATTCCTGGGAACGCGACATCCCTGTCTTGCCCGGCTAAAGCGGCTGCGCATTCTGAATCGTTATGACGCGGCCAGCCTGAGCGAAGAACAGTTCAGGCGGATAACCGCGTCGGTTTTTTCCGAGCCCCAATGCGACCGGATTTTTTTTGGTGAAGCGGTTCCCGCCGAAGCGCGGCTCCGGTATTTCGCGGCAGAGTACCTTCCCGGCCAGTATGATCAGCGTTCCGATTCGGCGGAACAATGCGCGGAACTTGCCGCCGGGACAAGGCCCCGGATTCGCTGTGCCCGGGTGTATGTGCTTGAAGACGGAGAACCGCCGGTTTCGGAAGAGGCTTTTGAAGCGGTAAAGCGTTACCTCATCAACCCCGTGGATTCCCGCGAGGCGTCTTTGCGGCTTCCCCCCAATCTTGAGGAGAAAGAAAACGTTCCCGGGGATCTGCCCCTCATTTCCGGCTTTGGTACAATTACCGCGCGGAACACGGCGGGCGGCGCGCGGCAAGAGGCGGCCGAACTTGCCGATATAATCCGGCGGTACGGCCTTGCCATGTCAATTGAGGATCTTGCCTTCTGCAAAAAATATTTTTCCGCCCTCGGCCGCGATCCGGGCCTTGCGGAATTCCGTGTCCTGGATACCTACTGGTCGGATCATTGCCGCCATACCACCTTTAATACCGTTCTTGAGAATATCGAAATAGCCGCCGGGCCCCTCGCCCCGGCCCTCGCTAAAGCCCTGAGCCTCTATGAATCCGCCCGGCGGGAAGTGTACGGCGCTGCGGCGGAACAGCGGCCGCGGACGCTTATGGATATGGCAACCATCGGGGCGAAGCTTTTGAAAAAACGAAACCTTGCCGGCGATGTGGAGGAGTCAAAAGAAATCAATGCCTGCACGATCAAGGTAGACGCCGAATTCGACGACGGGACGAAAGAGCCCTGGCTGCTGCTCTTCAAGAACGAAACCCACAACCACCCTACCGAGATTGAGCCCTTCGGCGGGGCGGCGACCTGTCTCGGCGGCGCCATCAGGGATCCGCTTTCCGGCCGGGCTTATGTGTACCAGGCCATGCGGATCACCGGCGGGGGAGACCCCCGGCAGAATCTTGATCAAACCCTGCCGGGCAAGCTTCCCCAGATAAAAATCGCCCATGAAGCCGCGGCGGGTTATTCGTCCTACGGGAATCAGATTGGCCTTGCCACGGGCCAGGTTGCGGAATTTTATCATCCGGGATTTCTTGCCAAGCGCCTGGAACTGGGAGCGGTAATCGCCGCCGCGCCGGCGGCTTCGGTGCGGCGCGAAGAACCTGTTCCCGGAGATGTTGTTATTCTTGCCGGCGGAAAAACCGGAAGGGACGGCATAGGCGGGGCTACCGGTTCTTCCAAGGTTCATACCGGTGAATCTGTCCAGACCGCCGGCGCCGAGGTTCAGAAAGGAAACGCCGTGGAAGAACGCAAACTCCAGCGCCTTTTCCGCAGGCCCGAAGCGGCACGGCTTATCAAGCGCTGCAACGACTTCGGCGCCGGCGGCGTTTCCGTGGCGGTAGGAGAGCTTGCCGCCGGCATTGACATTGATCTCGACAAGGTGCCGAAAAAATACGCCGGCCTTGACGGCATAGAACTGGCAATCTCCGAATCCCAGGAACGCATGGCCCTGGTAACCGCCGCCGGCGACGCCGAAGCTTTTATCAGCGCCGCCGCCGCCGAGAATCTCGACGCGGTGATCATCGCTAAAATAACCGCGGGCGGAAACGCGGCGAAAACGCGCGGAACAGGGGAAGGCGGAGCCTTTCTCCGCATGAGGTGGCGCGGAAAAACCATCGTAGAGCTTTCCCGCGCTTTTCTCGATTCCAACGGCGCTCCCCGTTCCGCTTCGGCGCTGCTTCCCGCCGCGCCCCGTAGCGTTCCTGCCGGTTCCCTGCTCGACGGTCTGGAACAAGAACTCGGTTCCCTGCGCTCGGGAAGCCGGCGGGGGCTGCAGGAACGCTTCGACGGATCAATAGGCGCCGCGGCGGTGCTTTTTCCCTGGGGCGGAAAGGAACAGGGAACCCCCGAATGCGGAATGGCCGCCCTCCTCCCCTCCCCGGAAAAACAGTGCCGTACCGCAAGCCTTATGAGCTTTGGCTTCAACCCTGACCTGATGGAACGTAACCCCTACGAAGGCGCCAAGGGTTCGGTACGGGAGGCCCTTGCCAAATTCGCCTGTCTCGGGGGGAATCCGCGGCAAGCCCGGCTCAGCCTTCAGGAGTATTTTGAGCGGCCCCAATCACCGGAAACCTGGGGCAGTCCCGCGGCCGCCCTTCTCGGCGCGCTGGAAGCCCAGATTGAGCTGGGGGTTCCCGCTGTCGGCGGCAAGGACTCCATGTCCGGAAATTATCAGGACCCGGCGCGGGGCCTGAACCTGAGCGTCCCGCCAACCCTTGTCGCTTTTGCGGCCGGATGCGCGCCGGCTTCGTCGGTTCGCTCGGGCGCCCTGAGCGGCGGCGCGGGGAATGTGGTTATTCTGCTTTCGCAGGAAGCGGGAAGGGCCGGGGCGGCGGATAACGCGGATTCTCCTGCCGCCGCCGGTAGTATTGCGCATAATGAAAGCGTGTCGTCCGAATGGGATATCTTCAGGGCAAACATGGACGCCCTTGCCGCCCTCGGCGCGGCCGGCCTGGCCCGCTCGGCGTATCCGGTGGGGCCCGGCGGAACGGCGGCAAGCCTTGCGGTAATGGCCTTCGGGAACAGCGCCGGCCTGGAGCTTTACGAGGGAGCCTTTTCCCTTGCGGATAACCCCTGTTACCAGGGATCGGTGTTAGTCGAAATTGACGGAAAGAACTTTGGAAAAAACCCGGAGATAAAAAAAATTCTCGAAAGGGCCGGTTCCTGGGAAATTGCCGCGCGGTGCATCGCGGAACCGGTGTTCCGTGTCAACGGCGGCGTAAAAACTGCCGCGGAAGAAAAAGGCGGGCAGGAGACGGCGGAGCTTCCCCTTGAAACGCTCCGCCGGGCCTATGAATATCCCCTTTCCCGGGTCTACCCCCAAACTTCCGCCGGCGCTGACGCGGCGGAAACATCTGCGGTAAAAACACCTACAGCGGAATTGTCCCCGGCTGCCGGGAAAAGCCTTCCGGCCGGAGCCGCCCTTCCCTCCGGCGCGGGGCCCCGGAGGAAGCGGAAAGCCGGGGATTCGGGCCGGGCCTCTCCCCTTGTAATCCTCCCCGTCTTCCCCGGTACCAACTGCGAAGGAGATATGGAACGGGCCTTTCGCGGGGCGGGAGCGCGTACCCGGCAGATGGTATTCAAAAACCGGAACCGGGAAGAAGCCGCCGCGTCTATCAGGGAGCTTGCTTCGGCAATAGGCGGGGCGCAGATTCTCGCGCTGTCCGGAGGCTTCAGCGCCGGCGATGAGCCCGAGGGTTCGGGAAAATTCATGGCCAACGTATTCCGCGCCCCCGCGGTTGCGGAGGCGGTTGCCGAATTTCTTGAAAAGCGGGACGGTCTTATACTCGGAATCTGCAACGGCTTTCAGGCGCTTATCAAACTGGGACTGGTTCCCTGCGGCTCTTACCGCGAAGCCGCCGCCGGAAGCCCGACCCTCACCTTTAACCGGATCGGCCGCCATGTTTCCCGCATGGTGCGTACCAGGGTCATGTCAACCCTTTCGCCCTGGCTTGCCCTGGAAGAACCGGGAAACATTCACATTCTGCCTGTAAGCCACGGGGAAGGCCGGCTTGTTATACGAAAGGAAGAAGGGGAGGAGCTTTTCAGGAAAGGGCAGATTCCTTTCTGCTATGTTGACGCCGCGGGACGGCCCGCGGATTGCGAACCGGATAATCCCAACGGATCGGATTTTTCCATTGAGGCCTTAACCAGTCCCGACGGCAGAATTCTCGGAAAGATGGCACACTCGGAACGCCGGGGAGAATTCGTTCATATCAATATTCCGGGGAACAAAAGGCAAAGCCTGTTCGAGGCGGGGGTAAGGTATTTTCAATGAGCGCCGCCGCGCGGCCTCTTGCGCCGCTTTCTCCTGCCGAACCGTTATCTGAAAAGGCCAAGCCTTCCGTACTTGTAGAGTCTGCCGTTGTTTCGCCCGTTTCCCTCATCAAGAATTTTGAAGACGAAAGAGGCGAAGCCCGCTTCGTCCCCCGCGTCCTGGCCGGAAAAACCCAGGGTAAGGTACGGCTCACCGGAGGCGGAGGCCAAAAGGCTCCGGGTAAAGGCGCGGAAAGACGCAAGCGCCGAGGGGCCAAGAAGATCCGCGGCGTCGCCTTTTCCGCCGCCGGAGCCGAGTTCCGAATACACAAGCGCCAGAATCCCCGAGCGCCGCGCCCTGAAAAGGGCCGCCAATTCCTTCGCCAGAAAGAACCAGGCTTTGATATGATCGTTTACAAGAATTTCTATATCCCCCCTGGGGAGTTCCGCGGCGCTGCGGCGGATTGAAGGCGGGGTACAAACCAGGATCGCCTCGTCGGTGTGTTCCAGCCGGTTTTCCGAGGCAAGCGCCAGGGTACGCGCCGAGATGGGACTCCCCGGATTCCACTGCAGGGGAATCCGCGCCGCGTCCGCGGGTTTTTCCGCCGCGGAATCCGTTCCGGAAAGCCCCTCCGCCCCGCCCCGAAACGGAGAAGCCCTGGCCGGATCGGAAAAGCGGTTGGGTATCAAGGCTATGGCAAAGTGTTCTACCCGCTTTGCCGCTTCCGCCTCAAGGGCCTGGCTGAGGGTAGACTCGTTTCCCGCGATTAGAATTCCCCTGGTCATACCAATAGTGTAAAGATCGGCGTCTATTGTATCAACTGCCCATAAAAGCTACTCTTTCTATATGCGGCAGCAGCGTGCTTATGCAAGCCTTTTATTCATCATCTATGGGAACATGGCGCTCTATGGGTTTGTGCAGACCCTGCGGGGAATCATCTATCCTCTTATAAAAACCGATTATGACGCCTCCTACAGCCGGCAGGGTCTTCTGGTTCTGCTTGTTCAGATTATCATGGCTTTTTCCTGTGTAATCTCCGGTATATTCCTTAACCGCGCCGGTTTCAAGAAGTCGATACTTCTGGGCTTTGGCATAGTTCTTGCGGGAATGGCCTTCTTTCGCTTTTCGGCGGCCTATTGGACGGCCGCCGGGTTTATCATCCTCATCCAGCTTGGACTGGGTTTTTTTGAGATCAGCCTCAACGGTATCGGAATAAAAACCTTCACCAGGAATTCGGCCCTTATGATGAATCTGCTTCACTTTTTCTACGGCGCGGGAGCGGTCATCGGCCCCTGGTTCGGCGGCCTTGTCGCCAACACCTCAAGCCTCGGCTGGCGCGGCATCTACTTTGCCGGTCTTGTTCCCGTTCTCGTCATGGCTCTTGCTACTTTTATTCTGGCTCCGGGCGAAAAGAAGACGGCTGCCGGGAGGGCCGCGGAAAAAAGCGCCTCCGGTGAAGAAGCCGCTCCGGTTCCCTCTTCGGGCGGAACGGGATACAGCTTCCGCTGGGCAATAACCAATCCGCTTGTCTGGCGCTTTGGCATCTGCCTTGGGTTTACCACCGTGATAGAATGCGGCGCCACCAACTGGAGCGGGCTTTACCTGCTTGATGTTTTCGGCATAGATCCCAAAACCGGCGGCGCTGCTTTTATTTCGATCTATTTTCTGCTTTTTACCGTTTCCCGCCTGTTAAACGGATTCCTGATTGAAAAGGCAGGATATCTCCGAAGTGTTTTTTTCGGAATCCTTGCCACTGTTTTGATTTTAACCGCTGGTTTTTTACTCGGCCGTCACGGCGTCCGGATTCTGCCGGTTACGGGTCTTTTTGTGGGAATAGCCTTTCCCACAATCCTCGCGATGAGCATCGGCGTATTCGGAAAAGGCGCTCAGGCCGCCGGCAGCGCAATCATCGTCATTGCCTTTTCGCTTAACGGTGTAATTCAGTTTCTTATCGGCCTGACAAACCGTTTTATCGGCGCGGCCTGGGGATACAGAAGCTGCGTTTTATACGGCGTCATTTTGCTGGCGCTTCTTTTAAGGCTGCGGAAGAATCCGAAGTAGCGCGCTTCCGTACCCTGCCGCCGCTTGAAACCGAGGCGATCAGAATACACACCAGGAAGAAGCCCTG
>JAISAK010000049.1 GCA_031266695.1 Treponema sp. | reverse complement strand
CCTCGGCCTTGAACTCTTTCGAGTAATTTCGCCGCTCTGTGCCCTTTTTTCCCATCTTTTGCTCCTTCTTGTTTGTAGTCCATGCTTATTTTTCTGTCTACCAGATGGGGTAAGGTCCGAATAAAGCGCCGGGCGCTGTCGCCTTCTTCCAACAACGCCCCTTAACGGGGCGCCTTATCGCGCCCCTCTACGTGTAGATATGTTCGAAGCTGTGGAGCAGTTCAAGGGCCTTTTCCTTGCAGCCGCCGCAGACGGTGCCGATTTTGGTGGCCTGCTGAAGGGCTTCCCAGGTGCGGGCGCCCTTATGGAAAGCGTTTTCGATGTCCTTGTCGGTTATACCCAGGCAGTGGCAAATTTCAACGGCCTTTTCCTTGAGCATGCCCGGCCTGCCGGTTTTGGCAAGATAATCGTCAATGGCGCAGCGCAGAGCCTTGTCGCCCAGTACCGAACAATGGATCTTGTAATCCGGCAGTCCGCCGAGTTTTTCAACAAGGTCTTCGGGCCTGATGTTGTAGGCGTCCCTGATATTCATGCCCTTGACGATTTCCGAGAGCATGCTGGTGGAGGCAATGGCACTGGCGCAGCCGTAGGTTTTCCAGCGGACATCGGCAATAACATCGTCCTTTATCTTGAGGAGCATCAGCATCTGATCCCCGCATTTGATATTCCCCGTCTGCCCCCTGGCGTTGGCTTCGAAACTTGCCTCGTCGTCAAAGAGTACGTTCCGTGGATTGGTAAAATGATCTTTAACTGTATCCGAATAAAGCCAATCCGACATTTCTTCTCCTGTCAAAACGCCGCGCCGGTAAATCCCGGCCGGCCGGAATTCACGGCCCCGTACAAAGGCGGCTCTGAACTCATGCGCTCAGGGTCGACATGGCCCGGAGCCGGGCGATGATGGGGGGAAGGGTTTCGATGATGTAATCAATGTCCTCCTCCGTTATTCCCCATCCCAGACTGAACCGTATGGAGCCGTGGGCCAGCTCGGCCCCTACCCCGATGGCCGTAAGCACATGGGAAGGCTCCAAGCTTCCCGAAGCGCAGGCGGAACCGGTAGACGCCTCTATTCCCATCATATCCATGGAAAGGAGAATCGCCTCGCCCTCCGCGCCAGGGAAGGAAACATTCAAAGTGTTGGGCAGCACGTCTGTCGGGTGGCCGTTGATCTTTATATTGGGAATCTTTGCTTTAAGTCCGTCCCGCAGCCGTGTGCGGAGCACGGAAATTTCCCGGCCGTATTTTTCTACTTCCCCGGCCGCGAGGGACGCGGCCCTGCCGAATCCGAGGATGCCGATATTGTTGTAAGTTCCCGCCCGCAGGCCGTCTTCCTGGTGCCCCCCCTGGATAAGAGGGTAAAGGGGCGCGCCGGAGCGGACATAGAGGCCGCCAACACCCTTGGGCCCGTAAATTTTATGGGCCGACATGGTAAGGTAATCAACCTTGATATCCTCCACGTTAAGCGGAATTTTCCCCACCGCCTGCACCGCGTCGGTATGTATCCAGGCCCCCGCCGCTTTTACAAGGCGCGCCACCTCGCCGATATCCTGAAGGGTGCCGATTTCGTTATTCGCCATCATCACCGACACGAAAAGGGTGTTCCCGCCCAGAACCCTTTCAAGATCGGCCATCCGGATCTTGCCGTTTTCGTCTACCGGAAGAAAAGTTACCTTAAAACCAAGCTCCCGGAGATACGCGGCGGAATTAAGCACACAGGGGTGTTCGATGTCGGTGGTGATAAATTCGGTTCTGCCTGATTTCAGGGGACTGCCGTCGGGCGCCGAGGCAAGACGCCGCATGGTCTGAAACACCGTATTGTTCGATTCCGAGCCGCCGGAGGTAAAAATAATGTCCTCCGGGGGCGCCCCCAGCAGTTTCCCCACCGCGTTCCGGGCTTCTTCCACCCGGGCGTGGGCAAGACGCCCGGAGGCATGCATGCTTGAGGCGTTCCCGTAAATATCCAAATCCGAGAGCATTGCCGCCTTCACTTCCGGTTTAAGGGGCGTGGTGGCATTATAATCAACATAAACCCGTCTTACGGCGGAAGTATTCTTTGTTTCCGGCATGGTTACTCCGTTTTTAAAGATAATAAATTCTCAAAATAAAATCAATTCCTATTGCTCCGATGTGTGTACCCTATTTGGGTTTTCAGAGGTTCCCTTAAAAACCAAGACAGGCTATACTGGCAGCCCATGAATATTTCAAAAGCGATGGAAGACATGATCCTCTCGGCTTCGGGCTGGCGGGGTGTTTTTGCCGGGGACGGTGATGAAGAAAGCCGGACAGACTTGATCTCCCCGGCCCATCGTACAATTGCCGCGGCGGCAGCCCTGGTTTTTTCCGGGTATTTAAAAAACACCGGGCCCGCCGGCAAAGGCCGGCCCGTCGTCATTCTGGGCGCCGATACCCGGCCTACGGGAAAGGCTCTGGCCCGGGCCATGATTCCCGCGCTTGTTTCCTCGGGCTGCGATGTCCGTTACGCGGGCATTACGGCCGCGCCTGAAATTATGGCCTATGCCCGGCAGCTTGGCGAAGCGGCGCATGGTGAAGCGGGGAAAGAAGGCGATCCTTCACCGCTTAAGAGCGGCTCTCCTCCGGTAGGCTTTATCTTTATTTCGGCAAGCCACAACCCCATAGGCCACAACGGAATAAAATTCGGCCTTGCCGACGGCGGGGTGCTGCCGCCCGGGGAAAATTCGGCTCTGACCGGCGCCTTCCTTTCGCTTTTGGGGGACGGCGTCCGCATGAAGGAAATCGCCTCAATGCTTGAGGCCGCCGGGAGTGAAAGCCCGCGCGGGGTATACGAGGCCGAGGGCGGAATCAAAAAGGAAGCCCTCAGGGCCTACTTTGATTTCAGCGTCAAAGTCGCGTTTGGCGAAAGCGGCGGGCCGGGAGAAAGCGGGCTTGAGGCCGCCGTCAGGGAAGGCATCGCGAAACAGCCCCTGGGAGTGGTCTGCGATTTCAACGGCTCCGCAAGAACCCTTTCCATTGACCGGGAATTTTTTTCGTCCCTGGGGGTACGGTTCAAATCCTTCAACGACCGGCCCGGGGAAATAGTTCACCGCATTGTTCCCGAAGGGGAATCCCTTGATCCCTGCCGCCGCTTTCTGGAAGAAAGCCACGGGGAAGACAGCGCCTTCGTTATGGGCTATGTACCGGACTGCGACGGAGACCGGGGGAACCTTGTTGTCTGGGACGAGGGTGAAAAAAAAGCGAGGGTCCTGGAAGCCCAGGAGGTTTTTGCCCTGGCCTGCGTGGCGGAACTTGCGCAGCTTGTCTGGACAGGGGAGCTTTCCTACGACAACAGGGGCAACGCCCTTTCCAAAGCGGCCCTTGCGGTTAACGATCCTACTTCCCTCAGAATTGACCGCATTGCAAAGGCCTTTGACGTTTCGGGTTTCCGCGCCGAAGTCGGGGAAGCCAATATCGTCGGCCTTGCCAGGCGCCTGCGGAAGGAGGGATACACGGTGCGCATCCTTGGCGAAGGTTCCGCGGGGGGAAACATCACTCACCCCTCGGCGGTACGGGACCCCCTGCATACCGTTCTTGCCCTGCTGAAGATTCTTTCAGTCCGCAGCAAGGGGGAGAAACCCGGCCTTTTTGAACTTTGGTGCAGGCTTTCCGGCCAGGCCGAAATCTACCGTCCCAATTTTATTCTCGCGGACCTTATCGCGAGTCTCCCCCCCTTCGTCACAACCGGCGCCGCCGCGCCCGAAGCGCTGCTTAAAATCAGGACAGCGGATCACGGCCTGCTTAAAGCCCGCTACCAGAAGGTGTTTTTGAGGGACTGGGAAGAACGGAAAACGTTTCTGAAAAGCCGTTACGGAATATGCGGATGGGAGGCGGCGGCTTACACGGGCATGGAAGAAAAGCAGAATATAAGCCGTTTCGGCGAGGCCGGCCGGGGCGGGCTCAAGATCTGTTTTCTCAACGCGGCGGGGATTGCAGTTGCCTCGCTGTGGATGCGCGGTTCGGCGACGGAGCCGGTCTTTCGCATAATGGCCGACGCCGAAGGATCGGATAAACGTTTTGAGCGGGATCTGATAGAATGGCAGCGCCGCATGACGGCGGAAGCGGACGAACAGGAGTAGAACATGGGAGTACGGGGAGAAGTTTTTTCAACCAGGGTTATATTGCAGAACAGAACCTATTTTTTCAATGTCAAGGAAAACCGCATGGGCGATCTGTACCTCAATATTGTTGAAAGCAAAAACCGGGAAACCGGCGGTTTTGAACGGCAGTCGGTTATTCTCTTTGCCGACGACCTTCAGGAATTCCTCAAAGGGTTTGACGAATCCCTGCGGGTTCTCGAAAAAGCGGTCAGGGAAAAAAGGCGCGGCGGAACCGGACAGCCGAAGCGGGACGCGGCCGGCTCCGCGGGCGCGGCGCGGCGCGGCGGCGGCCCGGCGGAGGGGAACGGAAAACGCGGCGGAACCGTCAAACGGGTTGTGGTAAAGAAAAAAACCTGACAGCCTGTTGCGGCGGAGGCTCCGGCGGGTTTTGGGAGGGCCGGCTGTTTTTCCGCGCCGCCCGGCCGATCAGGGCCGGCATAAAACTCATCCTTTGAATGGGTGAGGGCCCGTATTTCAGCACCGCTTCCCGGTGTTCCCTGGTAGGGTAGCCCTTGTGCTTTTCATAGCCGTATTGGGGGTACAGCCAGCCGTAACGCTCCATCACGCGGTCCCGGGCGGTTTTGGCAAGAATGGAGGCGGCCATTACCTCGGGAACCTCCGCGTCCGCCCTTACCACGGCCCGGCAGCGTGCGGAAATGCCGGGGGTATGGAGGCCGTCAATTACCGCGGTGATTTCGCCCGGCGGAAGCGCGAAACGCCGCCGCATTTCCTCAAAGGCGCGCTTCATCGCAAGAAGGCTTGCCCGGAGGATATTAATCGCGTCTATCTCGGCGGCGGAAGCCCAGCCGACGCCCCAGGCCAGAGCGCCGGCGCAGATGATCCCGCGGGCCTCTTCCCTCTGCCCCGGCCCGAGTTTTTTGGAATCCCGAAGCGTTTTCCGCGGAAACGCTTCGGGGAGTATAACGGCCGCGGCGCAGACCGGCCCGGCAAGGGGCCCCCGCCCCGCTTCGTCGATGCCGCAGAGCAGGGGGATCATTTTTCGCCTTTTATCACGTCAAGAACTTCACGCAGCCCGGGATCGGGGCGGTAATAGTATTCCTCAAGTTCCTTTTCCGAAAGGCCCACCAGCTCGTGGCTCATGTAATGAATCCAGTAACCTTCGTCATTAACGGAAACGTCATGCCGCCGGCACCAGTAATCGGGCTGAATGGGAAGCTGTTCTTTTTTGTCGGTAAAATATTTGTAATCGTGGACAGCCACTTTCAAATCCTTCCGGGGTATGCCCTGATTTAAAATAACCTCCGCGAGATAATTTATTGTTTTTCCCGAATCAAAAATATCGTCCACCAGAAGAACCTTGTCTCCGACGCGCAGATGTTCCGGCGAATAAGTCCAGCCGTCTATTATTATTTTATCCGCCCTGGCGACATCGGTGTAGGATCGCGCGACCACCGCCGCGTAGTACACCGGCCGTTCCTCCGCGCGGACAACCTTGAAGTACTCGCTTATAACGTTGCCAAGATACGCGCCTCCCCGCAGGGAAACGTAGATCACATTCGGTATAAAAGAGTCACGGTATATACGCTGCGCCATTTTAAGCGCGTTGTTCCGCACAATGTCGTATTGCAGAAATTCTTTCTTCATAACACCAGTGTACCATAAGGCGGATGAAATTAGAAGATCGGAGCGCAAAATACATACAAGGTGATACTTCATACCCCGAGCGGTCTTGCCAACCCGGCTCCTATGTTCCTCAACTTTGTTCCGTGAACGCCTTTGTTCCCTGACGGATACTCTTACTCTCTTTGACGATCAACCTTCATTGTAGGAGGCCAGAAGTCGCCGGGCAGGCAAAGCCGCTCGGGGTATAAGGTCTTTTCTTGTATGTCTTTTTTACAATAGGTAAGAGGCCGAGGTACGAAAAGACACCGAAAGTAAATACGGAAGCCCTGAACGCGCCCTTTACAACCCGGTGGAACTTCAGCAAACTGTCAACAAGGCTATCCTGCGTTTGCGTCAATGGCTCGCCCGGGCAAACCGTATCCTGACGCAGGGACAGTATCAGCTTTGGTAACATTTTCTAAATGGGGCAT
>JAISAK010000047.1 GCA_031266695.1 Treponema sp. | reverse complement strand
TGAAACTGTTCCGCACCGTTTTCTGTTGCCTGAATATCCCGTATGTTTGACCCTTCGCTGAGGAAGAACCCTTCGCCTCGTAACTCTTCCGCGACTTTCCAGAGGTACAAATTCCCCGCCTCGTTGCTGGTGAAGATATAGCCCTGGTTATCCGCCTCCGCGGCAAGTTTCTGCCAGGGCGATTCGTAATCCCAGGAGAAAGAATGGACCGGATCGGTTTCCGGCCCGTCCGTGGGCATCCTTGTTACATGGGGCCTTCCTTCAAATTTAAATTTTTCTATTCCCGCGGCGTCCAGGAACGGGGAAACAATGTCATTCGCGATGCGTTCCAGGCTTTGCTGATGCAGAACCAGGTCGCTCCACGCCGAATCAATCACGTCCCTGGCGGGGGATCTTCCTACTACCAGAAGCCCCTTCCTGTTTGTGTCGGTTACGTCGGTTATCTCATCTACCATAACCGTGGTAACGCGCCTTTTTTTATCGTTATCTTCGCTTTCGCTGATATACCGGTTATAGCAGCGGACCTCCACTTTGTCGTGTTTGCGGATCTTGTTCCGCTCGCTTGCCGGTACTTCCAGTTCCATGGAGTGGCAGATTTCATCCAGGGATTTACGGATCTTTATTTTCCGCCAGACCAGTTCCTGAAAACCCCCGCCTCCCGAAGGGGAGGCCAGGACAATGACTTTGCTAGACATAGCGCACCTCCCCCTCCATGACAAAAGAATCCGCCGGGTTATTTAAGCGCCTGAGTGTTTCGTCGCCGCACCCCAGATAATGGGCCAGGTACAAAAGCGGGACGGAAGCGCTTATACGCCTTGAGCGTTCCGCGTCCAGGCTGCGGGAGGAAAGTTCCCGGGCCGCGGCTATCCGCAGGTCCTGGAGCGTCCGGTACATGGCGGGATCGGAGCGGTCTACGCTTGCCTCCAGTTTTTCATAAAGTTCCCAATATCCTTTTACCTGTTGATAAGTCGGATTCTCAAGCTGGACTAATATTTGCCCGGCGGCGTAAAGGCCCGCCGTGCGGAAAAGATTTTCCGCCGCTCCTTTGGTTATCATCTGTTTGACCGTCACCGCCTCCGTGTCCAAACGGTAATTGTCCAGAGACAGGAATTGGAGGAGGGTGTTTTTTATACCGTTGAGGCCGGAAAAATACGCGGCGGCGTCAACGGCGCTGTTTTTTATTTCCATGACGCCGGTGACGATACTGCCGGCGGCGGAAAACAGGGCCCCGGCCAGTTCCCGGGGAGCCCTGACGCCCTGGGCGATAAGGTTGGTGATGCCCGTTGCGGCGTTCGTCATCGCGTTAAGCCCCGACACGGCTCCCTGTATCCTGCCGATGATACCGACAAGGGTTTCTTTAAACCGGGTAAACCCTCCGGCCAGAGCGTCGGTATCCGTATTGCCCGCCAGGGCTTTGTCAAAACTGTTTACGGCCTCTTCCCTCAGCGTTGCCGCTTCAGCTTCGGTTTTCCGGTAAAAATCAAAACCGCCACCCTCAAGATTCCAGCGTTCCTCCGTGGTGACCCCGGCCCGGGTAAAGGTGACGGCAAGCGAACACTGCCCGTTTTCTTTTCCCTTTTCCTCAATGTCATAGGAGACGACCACCATGGGGAAACGGCCCCAGAGGGGAAGATCCAGAAAGCCCGGAGCGTCGTCACCGGTTTTCTCCCTGAGCGCTTCGGCAAGGGCGTTCCGGTTTTTGATATAGGTTTCTCCCCGGATGAATCCGTGTACGGTGATGGCCTGGGGTTTTTCGTTCAGCGGGGTATTTGACCAGAAGCCGAAAAAGGGATACTCGGCGGTATCCACGGACTGGCCGCCCGAAAGGCGGACGGACTCAAACACGAAGGGGACGGGCTCTCCTTCCGGCGCCTGGTAGGTACTGAGCCGGGGTCTGTCATCTTTATCGTAACGGTACGCTTCGCGCCATGCTTCATTATAGGGCTTGGGCAGGACGGTGGGGGATGGGATGCCGCTCATAGGCCGGATATCCTGACTTCCCGGGCCGATCCCGTGGGGAATCTTATCGGAATCCCGTTGTTGGTGATGCTGCTGGTAAACAGAGTCCGCCTGTCATTTAATGTAAGATTGATATCCATTACCGCATTGCCTTCCAGTACCGCCCTGCCGCCGCCCCGGGGAATCGCGGGGACGGCGTTGATTTCATTCGCTAATACTTTGGGGATGTCCTCTTTGGCTACCGCTTCTCCGATGCCCTCGCCAACGGCCCGGCCTGCTTTGCTTCCAAGCCACATACCGAGTGCACCGATTCCGGCCCCCACCAAAGCGCCGACGGCGGTTCCCAAAACAGGAACCACCGAACCCACGGCAGCGCCTACGGCGGCCCCTGTCGCAATACCCGCAGCCCCGCCAACCGCGCCGCCTACGATTGTACCGCTGGCGTCCCCTATGGCGCCGCCTTTGGCTTTTCCCCGTTCTTTATTGGTGAGCGTTTCATCCTGTTTAATGGCGTCTAGTTCATCCATCATCCGGGGGACGGCGACGAAAGCAGCGGTAATACCTCCTGCAGCCGCTCCGCCGGCCAGTTGTGTTTTAGTAACCGATGTTAGAGCGTTCCTGCCGGCAGCATAGGCCTGCTGGGCCTTTCCTCCCGCAGCCAGCGGCGTTCCGGCGGGCTGGCCGTTCGGCGTTCTTCCCACCGACGCGCCGCCGGGCAGCAGGGAGGAACCCGTAGCGCCGCCCCAGTTGGTAACATGGACCGGAATGCCCGTGCCTCCGGCAGCCCCAGACAGATCTATTTTACCGCTCTGGAAGCCTTTGAGGTTTGCGACAAGAGAAACAATCCCCGCGCCGATTTTGACTGCCCCGAGGACGCCGAGAGCGATAGCGATTCTGCGGATATACCGCTCAACCCGTTCCGGGTCTTCGGCCAGTTTGTTCAAAAAACCGGTTAATTTTTCCAAAGGCCCGGTTAAATTTTTATCCGCAAAGCCCATAAAGGCGGTTTGCAGGTTTATCAGATTTGACTTTAATGTAGAAGCATTCTGCGCCGCCTTCTTTTCAATCTCCCCGGAAGTGTCCCCGATGTTTTCAAGCCCGTCTGCAAGATGCCCGAACTGGTTGTAGGCAAAGATGGCGTCCATGGCGGCGCCGCTAAAAACGGTGGACAGGGTGTCGAAGTTCCCGGTTCCCTCGTCGGTCGCGGCGATCTCCTTCAAAATATCCGCGAGGTTCCTGAAGTCCCCTGTCCCGCCCTCGCGGACGGCAATCCCCAGCTTCCAAAGAAGTTCCTGTTTCCTCGGGTCCGCCAGCTCGTTGACAATAGCGTTGTAGGCGGAAACGGCGCGGGCGGAACTTTTTGTCCCGGCGCCGAGAATATTCATGGCCGTAAAAAGTTCCGTGGTATTCATGGCGGACTTGCCTAGGAGGGTATTGGTCGCCTCAAGGCCGGAAAAGGCCTTGGTGAAATCCGAGAGTTCAAACTGGTTATGCAGCATATCCCCGATGACCGATATATCGTCAAGGGATTTCATGATTTCGTCTTTATTCATCCCCTGCTTGTAGGACTCGATAAAGAGCGTGGCTGCCTCCCCCCCGGAGACCCCTGTGGCTTTCATTAAAAGCCCCACTTCGCGGAGGTTTTCTTTGATAAAACCGGCGTCAAAATTTTTACCGGAAAAGGTTTCCATGGCTTCAAGCAGGGAATCGGTCCCCATTTTAATTGAGGGGTCCCTGGCCACTTCATAAAGATAGCGTTTGAGTTCGTTGGTTTTTTCGGCGGCAAGTCCGATGTCCGTGCCGATACGGACCATGCGTTCGTCAAGGTCTATATACGTTTTGATCGCCGCGCCGATGCCGATGGTTACGCCCAGGGCTCCCAGGGTGCCGGCAAGGCCGGAAAAGGCTTTATTAACCTTGTCAACAGCGGCCAGAGCGGTACCACCGAAGTCTTTGGTCGCTATTCCCGCGCCTTTAATGCCCTGGGAATACTGGTCTTTTAACGAGAGGAGGACCCCCGCTTTTATGTCGGCCATTAATCAACACCCCGAATCGATTTAAACGTCTTAACGGCGATCTCATGCCAGCCTTTCAATTCCGGCCAGTTGAAGTTCATCACATTTTCATAGCCTACGGCCGGCATGAGCATCATGAGTTCCCCGGCGATCCGCCGGATATCATTGAGGAATTCCGCGGTTGTGTAACCGCTGTCGTAGGGTTTCCGCTTTCCTCTTTCTGATCAAAAAGGTTGAGGAGGCCGGTAAACCGCTGGTAAGTCCGGGAAAGGATCACCAGGGCATCCGCCCAATCCTCCGGCACCAGTTCATTAATGATGATCGCCGGTTCCCCGCTGAGGGCCGCGAGGAGCGCGTGGGTGAACGCAATGGAACCTTCAGGGTATGCCCCGGCCTGCAGGAGGTCTTTCACTTTTGGAGGCTTAAAGAGAAGTTCCGTTACCGTCCGTTCCCCCGCC